>JAUVLY010000054.1 GCA_030600505.1 Candidatus Falkowiibacteriota bacterium | reverse complement strand
CGCCTAGATATTAACCGCGTGGGATTTACCGATTTGGTTGTTTAATTCTTTATCAATCATTTTGTTTAAGATTTTTTCGGCTGTAACCGCGTCATTGCCGCGGTACCAGCTCTTGGCGGTCAAAACCGAATCAACAAAGGGAGTAATGATCTCTTCCTCGATCTGTTCGTCAATCAGAGAGCGCAAAGCGGTCGGTCGCTGAGTTTTATCCAGATAGCTTTTAACCGCGCCTTTATTGGTGGTAATAAATTTAACAAAATCCCAGGCTGCATCTTTGTTTTTACATTTATTACTAACCACCTCTACCCAATAATTAGCGTAGTTAATGCTCTGCGGATTGCCTTCAATTTGCGGCAACGCGGTTATTGAAAAGTTCAGCTTTGGTGCCTTGGATTTAATGGTTGGCAGCATATATGAGTAGCCAAACATCATGGCCAATTTATTGGCGATAAATAGGTCTAGGGAATTTTCCAGATTAGAGTTCCAGCTATACACCTCCTTAGCCGGGTTGGCAAAGTCAGAGTAGAACCTTAAAGCGTCAATGCCCGGATTATAGTCCCTGCCCTCTCCGGATGGCCGGCGATGAAAAGAAATTTTTGAGCCTTGCATCATTTGGGATCCATTTTGCATCATCAGTACCGAAAGAATGTCGGTTGAGCGCTCAATATTGTCGCTGCCGCCGAGAGCAACACCGGATTGGATAATTTCACCTTTGTTGTTTTGTTTGGTCAGTTTTTTAACGTCTTGTTGGAATTCCCGGTTCCAGAATTCGGGCGGGCTGGTAATGCCGGCATTATTAAAAAGGTCTTTATTGTAGAGCATGGCCAGGGTGTCGACCGAAAGGGGCAATCCAAAGACACGCGGGCTGGATACATTGGTTTTTTCGTCTTTATAATTAATTACTATATCACTGTAAACCGTATCAACAAAGTTGTCGCGGATTTGGTTGAGGCTGGGGCTTTTGTTTGTAATTTTATTCCAATAAACTTCTTTTTTAAGGCTGCCTTTAATTTCCGGGACGGTCATTACGGTTTGGGGCGGCATCGGAGATAATAGGCCCTTAGCCTGATAGCCGTACATCCAGGTATTATGGATGGAGAAAATATCCGGTCCCCGGTCAGTGGCAAAGGCTTCAATTAGCTCTTGTTCAAATTCATCGTAGCGGAGTTTTTTATATTTAATTGTAACGTATGGATGCCGGTGGCTGTAAGTGGCAATGATTTCGGCAAAATCATCAGACCCGTCCCAGACGCGCCAGTAGTTTAGGGTAACTCCTTTGGGCGGTTCCCCCAGGTCCTTAAGACAGCCGGAGAGCGGCATTATTATAAAAATTAATAGCAGTATAATTAATTGCTTTTTCATAAGCTAAAATAAGTAATAATTATTATAATAATTATATCATATTTAAGGTAAAATCGGTAATTTCAAATTTACTACCTCATTATTGTGGTAGCTACTCCGCTTATTTTGGTTTGTAGTGTAAAAAAAGGGCTCATCCAATGGTGTGGCGAGCCCCCATGAAGAGCATTTAAATATTGAATTTATCTATTTCCTCTTTTTAGCTTTTTCTGTAATTGTCATTTTCTTCTTTTCGATATTTTTATATACAATATCAAGAGGTATATCAACTTGTTTTTTAAATTGTCCTTTTGGAGTTTCTTTCATTTTTATTCTTAGTTTATATTGCCCCTCACTTGTTAAAAATAGTTGATTAATACCTGTTACAACCCTAGTTCTTTTATATCCTTCGGGAATTTCGAATTGAACTTTTAAATCTGACAATTTTTTATCAGCGGGGTCAATAAATTCAATCAATAATTCTGATTTATTGATACTTTTTATACTTTTAACAATAAATGAAACAACCTGAATATCTATTTGTAAAATTTTTTTCTTTTCTTTCTTTCCTTTTTCTGTTATCGGAATTGTTAGTTGTTCTATAGAGTCAATTATGCTAATAAGATTATTTTTTTTATCAATAATTGATCTGTGACAAATTAATGACCAAATATGTCTCATATTATTTTTCTAGTTTATTATTATATTCTATATTACATCCCGTTTTTATATCATTATTTTTGATATTAGAAAGTTTTTCCATGCTTTCGTTTGAATTAATCTCAAGTAAACTTAAAGGTATTATTAACCCCGGCTCTTCTCCGATTTTAAGGTCTAATTCTTCAAATATTCTTGACAGCAAATCATAGCCAGGGTTATATAATCCGTTTTCTATATTTGATATTACTCTTTGTTCTGTGTCTGCTTTTTCTGCAAGCTCAACCTGACTAAAATTTAATTTTTTACGAGTAAAATAAATTTTTCTGGCTAATTTATTTCTCCTTCTTGCTTTTGCGGAATAATAATTAAATTTTGGATGCTTTCTTAGCTCCGTTAATGACTTATATTTTAAATTTTTTTTATTGATATTTTTCATAATGATTTGGGTTTTTTACAAAATCTTTATAGTATATATTTGTCTCATTATACTTTACATTAATATACCTATTTAATTTGTTAGGATCATAGTTATCTGATTTTTCAAAGGCATTTAATAAAATTAATAATTGATTTCTATATACAAAATAAGGTATCCTGATAAGCATGCCTCTTTCTAGCTTGTCTTTAATACGAAATTGGTGAAATTTGTGTCCAGATAAATTTTCAGTATAATTAGAAATCGAAGGATGCCCACCGTTTTCGGAGACATGTTTAATAATATCATAAATATGCGCATACGCGTCAATTTTTTTCTCTTGTATATTATTACTATCGTTATGTAAAGGTATATATTTATTGTCTAAAAATAGCTTTGCAGGTATATTTTTATTACTAGGATTACAATAATATACAATTATTAAGTTGTTCATACTATAACTGTTTAAAGTATGGGGAATAACCGGTCCTGTGCTCGTATAATTATTATACACGATTGTGTATATTTGTCAAGGGATATTTTTTCTGTCTAAATTATATTATTTCGCAATAGTGGTGTTTGTTATCTAATAGCCTATGATACAACTACTCCATTTTAGGGCGGTATTGAAGCGCCTCGGCGATGTGGGCGGGGGCGATTGATTCTTTGTTTTCCAAATCAGCGATGGTGCGAGATAGTTTAAGGACACGGAAATAAGCACGGGCTGAGAGATGCATTTGCTCAACCGCGTTTTTAAGAAGTTGCTGGCTAGTCTGGTCGACCGGGCAATATTTTTTAACTGCTTCAGAGCTCATTTCTGAATTGCTTATGTAATCAGTGTTTTGAAAGCGTTCTCGTTGCCGGTCCCGGGCGCTTTCCACTCGTTTTTTTATACACTCAGATTTTTCACCGCCTTTGGTGCTGGAGAGTTTTTCAAAATCAATTCGCGGGACCTCAATGTGCAGGTCAATCCGGTCCAGGATGGGGCCGGATATTTTTTTGCGGTAATTTATCATCTGGGTCGGTGAGCAAGTGCAGTTTTTATCCGGGTCGGTTAGAAAGCCGCAGGGGCAAGGGTTCATGGCAGTAACCATAACGAATTTAGCCGGAAAGCTGAGGTTACCGGCAGCGCGGCTGACATGGATGATACCGTCTTCTAAGGGCTGGCGTAGGTTTTCCAGGACCGCGCGTGGAAATTCGCCGAATTCGTCCAGAAACAAAACCCCACGATGTGCCAGTGATATTTCACCGGGCCGAGGCCAGGTACCCCCACCGACCAGGGCCACGCCCGATGCGGTATGGTGGGGCGAGCGGAAAGGCCGGCTGGTTATAAGGGACGTGTCGGTCGGGAGCTGGCCGGCGACTGAATAAATTTTGGTAATTTCCAAAGCTTCACTAAGAGTCAAATCAGGCAGGATCGAGGGCATGGTGCGCGCGATCAAGGTTTTGCCGCTGCCGGGCGGTCCGCTCATTAGCATATTGTGCGCCCCGGCCGCCGCGATTTCCATGGCCCGTTTCACGTGTTCTTGGCCGCGGATGTGGGCCATATCAAACTGGATAGGGGCGTTGCTAAAATCAAATTTGCGTTTCGGCATGGCCTCAATCTCGCTTCGTTTTTCCAGGTGTTCGACCAGCTGCCGCAAGCTTTTAACCGGATAAACATCTATGTCCCCGACCAGCTTAGCTTCGCTGGCGTTTTCTGCCGGCACAAACAAGGATTTAATTTTTTTCGCGATTGCGCGATGCGCAATTGAGAGCACGCCATTAATTGGCCGGACATTGCCGTTTAAGGCCAGCTCGCCGACAAAGATCATACTGTTTAAGTCGTCGGCTACTTTTAAATTTTTGGTTTTGATGAGTACGCTAATAGCGATTGGCAGATCGTAGCTGGGGCCATACTTTCTAATGTCAGCCGGGGCCAGATTAACGGTAATTTTATTGCGCGTTAAACGGGCGATGGAATTATTGATCGCGCTTCGTACCCGTTCGCGTGACTCACTTACTGCCGTATCCGGCAGACCCACGATTTTAAAGGTGCCCATATCGCCGCCGCCGGTGTCGGCCTCAACCTCGATTATTTCCGCGTCCAAACCAATGACCGCGGCAGAGAGAATTTTTGAAGACATTTTTTTGTTACGAATTACGAATTAATTACAAATTTACGAATATATATTCCCACAAATCAATCCTCACCCCCCGGCCCCCTCTCCGACCTCTCCCCCCAGCCCCTCTCCTAGGCAGGAGAGGGGAGCAAAAGGAGAGGGGGAGGTGAGCGTAGCGAGCGGGGGAGAGGGAATGGTTCGCAGGGCCAATCTAGTTGCTAGAATAATTTAAGCAAATAAAAAACCCGCTTATAACGGGAAGGTTTTTTTAAGCTGTTATTTAATCAATAATAGTTTTGTCTTGTTTGATAATTAAGCTAAGTAGCATTGTGCTGATACCGGAAGCAATTAAGGTGATCATCAAGGTGGTAAGGGGACCGAAGAAAGGCAGTAAGGAAAAAAAGAAAACAAAAAGTAAAATTCGACCTATGTGTAAATAAAATTCGCGATTAAGCACCTTGTTTATTTTATCATGATGCGAGTGCTTGTAAAAAGCAGCTTCAAGTGGGACAAAATAAAGACCGGCAAAGATACCGCCCAGTGTTTGCCAGATGCTGGCTCCCACCACGGTAGTTATTAAGCTTCGACCAATCATGGATATGCCATGGCCGACAGCGCCAACACGAGAAACCGAGCGATTGCCATGTTTGTCCATTTGCCGTCCGCCTTCATAGCAAAAGATACTATGGGCAGCAGCGGCCAAAAGATGGACAAAACCGATTCCGATCAAAGTAATGGCGGACAAGAACATAAACATCGGCCACATAAAGCTGGTAGCGCTGAAAGTTATTCCCTGCATTAAATATATACTATTTTTTGACCAATGCTTTTTATCAATTATTTTTTTAAATTTTAATTTTGCTCGAGGTATTTTGATATTTGTGGAAAAAAATAATACACCGGAGGCAAAAATGAGCAACAATGTGCTAATTAGAAAAACCAACTGAAAGTTGTAGCAGGTTATTAAATACGCGCCAACAAGCGGGCCAACAATACCGAACAAGACAGGAACCGCCAGCAGAACACCGGTTTTGGAACCGCTATGCTTGGTGTTGGTAGTACAAAGAAAATAAAGATGGTGCGCACTCCAGTAAATAGCCATGGATACGGCATTTAAAAAACCAACCAGCAATAAAAATGTAAGTGAACCGAAATTCGGTAGAATAGTTTGCGCGTTATAAAGAATGATGTAGAGAATTATATTAAGAATATAGCTGGCGATCAAGACTTGTTTTACGCCCCAGCGGGAAATATGAGTGGTAAAAAGTAGGTGGGTCAAAAAGACCAGGAAGAGGCTGCTTACTTCGAGCAAGGCAACGACCGCAAAACTAAAACCCAGCTTAAGCAGGAAGATCGGGATAAATAAGGAAATCATGGACAAAGCCATTTGCCTAAAAGAGTCGGCAATGACCAGCTCGTTATATTTGTTGCGCAGGAATTTTTTAAAATGTAGGTGATGGAGAAGGTGTTGGTGTTGGAAGTGTTTATACATGAGTATAATGCGAATCCGCGAATGATATGCAAATCTACGAATTGCGAATTATGCGAATTAAAAAAATAAATAAGAAAACTTGTGAGAAGTGAGTTATGTGTTACGAGTTATGAGTTATGAGATTACCGTGCCGATAAATTTTTTGTTATTTAGGATTT
>JAUVLY010000057.1 GCA_030600505.1 Candidatus Falkowiibacteriota bacterium | reverse complement strand
AACTTGTAAGGCAATGTCCCCTGCCACTCATCTTCTTGCAATTCAACCGTAAATTCCGTGGTCGGTTGTTGGAACCTGAGCTTAGCTATCTTTTCTATATCGCCTTTGAGTATTATTGGGTCATACCAATCACTCCGCACCAGGGACGCATTTAAATTAGCTTTTATTAAATAAGTTTTTGGGGTATCGCTCTTGGTAATATAAGTACTTGTAAAATCTACTCCGACTTTGCCGACAATAAATTCGTGAAGGAGCGTGTCACCCTGCCTAAGACTGATGCTGGTTCCGCTCTCGCCCACTTCAAAATCGTCCTTTTTTGCCTCGTTTTCACTGGCCAATTCAGCATCCGCTTCTTTGGCCAGGTTTAGAGCTAACTCTATACCTTGAATAATATCGTCACGCACATAAAAATCCTTGGTACCGGCTATTTTCCACTTGTCACCGTCTTTTTCTACACTAAGCGCTTCACCTGGTACGCTAATATCTATTCCACTGACTTGGCTAAAATCGATATTTGCTAAAATATTCTCTGTTTTACCTAATTTGGCACGCCAGTCTTTAAGCGGCCCCTCGCTGACAAAAGCAATTATAATCAACGCGGCTAAAATCCCTCCTAACACTAAATTCTTCTTATTCATATATGTATAATCCTAATACTACAAATAGCTATATCCAAAAATTTAATTATTTGGATATTAAACATTTGTAATATTTGGATTTATTTGTAGATTCGGATTATTTATTTGTTGATATTCTCCTTGACTGCCTTGATTAAATCCTCCTTATTCTGAATGCCTTTAAGGCGTGATATTTCATTATCGTCTTTATCCAAAAAAATAAATACCGGTAAATTTTTTACCTCGTATTTTTTTACTACTTCCGGATTTAAATCCGCGTCATAATATTCTGTTTTTAAATCAGGCATGTCAGCCTCGATCTCTTCCCACATCGGGCGCATCACCAAGCATTCCTTACACCATATTGCTCCGAATTTTAATACTTTCATATGTTACGAATTACTAATCAATACGAATTTACGAATAATCAGTCAAACTGTTTGAGCCGGGCGTCCCGCCCGCGAAATTTTGTCGCTTCGAAAGTCGCAGGCCGGAGGCCTTGCTCCAACATGGTTATTATTATTCGTAAATTTGTAACGATTCGTAATTCGTAACCTATATTTCATCTACAAACCTACTCTTCCTTCTCATAAAATACCTAAGCATACCAAAGGCAATTACCAATAAGGTTAACCCAAATATATTTAAATAACGAATTGTGGCCCGCGAGCCGTCGGTTAGCTCTTTGATCGGCCGGCTGGTAACGCCCTTGGAGCGGATACTGATAAGAGCCTCGTCAAAACTTAGGGTGTCAACCAAATTCTGGAACAAAGTCAGGTTATCCGGATTGTTGCGAAGAAAACCATCGGTTATAAAATCAGAGTCACCGACAACTACAATCTTTCCATTTATATTTTCTGGTGCGTTCTCTTCCGGATACGCATTGGCAATAGAGCCGTTTACGGCCAGTGCCAGATTATAGCGCTTTTGCTCGCCTTGCACTACGGTTGAACCATTTGGTGAGATGTTAAAATTATCACTTATTTGCCAGCCGTCATTGGTGGTAAAAGCTAAATATTTAAAACTATCTTCACTGATTTTGGCAGTATCAACCTTAACACTACTGGCCCAAGGTAATATTACATTTTCCAGACCAGAGACCGCGCTTGCGTCCGGATTAAATCCCGCGTTGGTGATCTTGGGCCAAAAAGGATACTCGCTGGAAAAAGTCAAAAAACCTTGGGTAAATGAAGCCACTCCGCTGCGTTTATCCGCTACCAAATCCTGATTAAGGCTAATACCATATTGGCTAAGTAAAATTTCTAAACCGGTAATATTTTTACTGGCCTGAAGGCCTTGCCCGATTGACACACCATCTTGTAGAATTAACAAAGCGCCGCCGCGAACTACGAACGCGTTTATCGCGCGCAGTTGATTATCACTGAATTTTTCCTTAGCACCAACAATTAAAAGAGTATCAATATCTGCGGCAATACTAGGCTCTTCTTCGCTCAAAGTTAACTCTTTTACTACATACAGCTCTTTAAGGCTCTGCTCGGCCGCCCTTAGGCTCTCGGTCAGGCTATGGGTTCCCTGCGAACTAAGATAGCCAATAGTAGCCATTTCATCCACGGTTACTTTTTTAATCGCCGTTGTTATTTGATATTCCAAGTCACTGGTATCGCGTTTAACCGCCGGAATTACTTCAATATTATCGCCGTAACTAATCGCCACTCCCATATATCCGTTCACCAGCTGCATCTTATCTTTTTCATAAACTTCAAAGGTCAATTGCGGGATTCCCTTGATAGCCAGCTCCTGGGCCAAGTCAGCATCATCTCCCGGGTCAATAAATTCAACCTTAACCTTTCCGTTGGAATAAGTCTGATATTCATCCAGCACGTCTTTTACCTCCTGCTTCAAAGATAACACCTGGCTAGGCAAAGTAGCGCTAAAATAAGCCTTGATATTCACAACATCATCCAGTTGGCGCATCGTATTCTTGGTCGCATCAGATATGGAAAAAATCTTATTCTCGGTCAGATCTAAGCGAAAGAATAATTTATATGAAAAAAAGTTTGCCACCACCAAAATTCCCAATATCAGTAATAAGGTTATACCTAGGTCTGCCTTTTTTATTCTTTTTGTTGGTTTGTTTGACATAATAATTTTTTTGTTGCTAATTACGAATCAGTACAAATTTACATATACAAATTTTTTCATACGACGTTGGAGCAAGGCCTCTGGCCTGCGACTTTCTGAGCGATGAAATTCGCGGGCCAGAGGCCCAGCTCAAACATTTTTAAAATTATTCGTAAATTCGTAATGATTCGTAATTCGTAACAATCTATTTCCACCCTCTTGTCTCTATCACCCGCGCGTTTAAATATAGAAATACAAAAATAAATGATAAGTAATAAATTATATCTTTGGAGTCTAGTACTCCTCTGGCAATATTATAAAAATGCGTTCCCAGGCCCATAAAGCTCATGATCGGGACCAAAAACTGGGGCGCGCCAATCAAAACAAAATTCGCGCCAATTATAAAGGCAATAAAGCTGGCCACCAGGGCCAATATAAAAGCAATGATCTGATTTTTGGTCAAGCTGGAAATAAATAAACCCAATGCCAAGTAAGCTCCGCCCAAAAAAAGAGCCCCTAAGTAGCCGCCAATAATCGGACCCCAGTCAACATTACCAATGCTGACCAAAGAGATAGGAATGGTTATGGTGAGCAATAGGGAAATAAACAAAAAGGCCAGTCCGCCAAAAAATTTGGATAATACTATCTGCCAATCGGTCAGCGGCAAAGTCAGAAGAAACTCGATCGTACCATTCTTTTTTTCCTCGGCCCACAAACGCATAGTAATGGCCGGCGCAAGAAATAAAAATATCCAGGGCAAAAGCTCAAAGTAAGCCCGCATGCTGGCTTGGCCGATAATATAAAAATTCTTAAAAAACAGCCAGTTCCCCACTATCAGAAAAACACCGATAAAAATATAGGCAATTGGTGAATTAAAATAACCCATCAACTCTTTCTTAAAAAGTATGTATACAGTTTTTAAATATTTTTTATAATCCATATTATTCATTTTGTTGCAAATTACGTATCATTACGAATATACAAATAAACCTCTTTTATGTTTGAGCCGGGCGTCCCGCCCGCGAGATTTTGTCGCTTCGAAAGTCGCAGGCCGGAGGCCTTGCTCCAACGTAATATAAATTCAAATTAATTATTCGTAAATTCGTACTGATTCGTAATTAGTAACTACTTGGTTAAATCCATAAACACATCCTCCAGCGAAACCGATTCCCGATATAGTTCGTAAATATTCCAACCGTTTTTAACTACTTTTATGGATAAATGCTCGCGGATATCAACTCCGGCCTTGGGTACGATATTAAAACCAAATATACTTTCCGCTTCTTTGTCCTTATATTCAACTGATTCAACATTTTCCATTTCTTTAAGTTTTTCCAATACTGCGTCGCGCGGGCCACGCACTTTAACATAAACTATTTCTTTGCCCCCAGCCTGCTTGACCAGATTCTCCGGACTGCCTTCGGCCACGATCTTACCGTTATTAATAATAATCGCCCGGTCACAGGTCGCGCTTACCTCAGAAAGAATATGGGTGGAAAAAATAATTGTCTTTTCCTCACCGATTTTTTTGATCAGATCACGGATCTCCACAATCTGGTTTGGGTCCAGGCCGGTAGTCGGTTCGTCCAGGATTAAAATATCCGGCTCATGCATGATCGCCTGGGCCAGGCCGACCCGCTGGCGAAAACCCTTACTTAGCTCTTCAATTGGTTTACGGATCACTTGCTTAAGCCCGCAGGAACCAACCACGCTAGCAATGCGTTCTTTGACTCTGTCTTTTTCTACTCCTCTAATCTCGGCAACAAATTTAAGATATTCATAAACCCGCATATCATCATATAGCGGCACAGTCTCGGGTAAATAACCGATTTTTTTTTCTACTCGCCATTGAATCAACCATAACATCCACGCCGTCAACTTTCACTGTACCTTTGGTGGGCGTCCAAAAACTGGTGATGATCTTCATGGTTGTGGTCTTGCCGGCGCCATTTGGCCCCAAAAACCCAAGGATCTCACCTTTTTTCACAGAAAAACTAATATCGTCCAAAACCACACTGCTGCCAAATTTTTTTGTTAAATTAGATATTTCAATCATTTTTACAAAATAAAACAATAAAACTTTTAAATACTTTATTTTTATTAAATCATAACTTACGCACCTATTTATTTAATAAGCGCAGACATTGGCTAATATTATTTATTTTTGAAGCGAGGCTGTTTGAGCGTAGCGAGTTCCGTAGCGAGAAAATAAATAATATTAGCCAATGTGATCATGGGTATTATTCAAACGCGTAAGTTCTATAAATCTCAAGCTTAAAAATGAAAATAAAATATTTAAAAGTGTTTTAAAAGCTTTAACATTGTAGCATTAATATTATACAAATTCAAAATATTTTTTCAAGTCAAACAACTGTGGAAAAAACACTAATATTTTTAGCTTAATATTAGCTAATAACTGATTAAATAGAAAAACATTAATCATCTTCCGGTAGACCCCTGCCAATATGGGATGTCCACTTACTTTTTTGTTGGATTGAATCATCGCCTTGTTTATAATCTTCCTTTAACCTACTAAAAGAATCCAACACTAATATTTCTAAATTATAAAAATCTCTTCTGGGGACAGTATCACAATCTTCAGCTTCGTAAACACTACCAGAATATTCACTTAACATAGCAAGCGCCACCTGCCTTGTATTTATTTCTTCTGGTTTAATGTCTGGTTTATATAAAAACACTCTTTTAAAAATATTATATTGCGTATCCACGTCTTTATTCCAAAACTCCTCAACTACTATTTTTAATTTCTTCTTCGGCTTCATTCTCTTTTCGCTAGTGGCCTTGGGTTTATTATCAGCACTAAATTCTGAATCCTCTTTCGCAAAACCAAATTTTATTTGCTCATGGGGTGACTTATTCATATATTTAATTCTTTTAACAACTCTTTTTGCTTTCTACTTAAATTTCTGGGGGTTTTAATATTAACCGTTACCAAATGATCGCCGGTTCCACTCTGCTGAAGCCTCTCTATCCCTTTATTCCTTAACTTAAAAACCGTGCCTGACTCAGCACCAGCCGGAATCTTTAGCTTAACCGGTCCGTGGAC
>JAUVLY010000101.1 GCA_030600505.1 Candidatus Falkowiibacteriota bacterium | reverse complement strand
AAACCGAAGGCGATTATAATAACTTTCGTCCATATACTTTTCGTTGTCGACGGAAACGCTTTTCCAGTCAGAAGAAATAAAAGCGTCAGCATTGCATTGCCGCTTAAGGCCGGGTACGGGTATTATTTCAATGGCTAATTTTCCTTCAATGATAATCTCGATCTCTACCGGGATGATATCACCCCAATATTTTTTTCTAAATAAATCAGCCTGCTCTTTTATATCCTCGTTGGATATAAAAGGCGCTTTAAATTCTTTGTAATCCATTAGTTTAACGGTCCTTAATTAATTTGATCAAATTGTCAATCTCTTCCTTGGTCGGTTTTTCGTTCCTAAGGGTACGGAAGAAGGCGGGCAGACACTCAATCGCGTCTTTGTTGCTTAGGATGTCTTCTGGGATGGCGCCTTGCGCGACCTTGGCTTCGTCAATAAATTCCCTTTGTTTTTTCTGGCTTAGCCCAAGGACTTTGGACCACTTGACCATTATTTTTTCATCCGGCGGCGGTATCAAGCCCCGTTCGATTTTACTCCAATTGCTCGGGTCATAACCGGTGGCTTTGCATACTTCCCTTAAACTTAAACGCTTTTTTAACCTTAATTCTTTTAAGGTTTCACCGAATTTTTGTAAACTTTTTTTCATAGATTTTATCCATCTATTAACATAGATAAGCATGGTAATCTATGGTTAGCATGGGGAGAATTAATAAAGTGTGGTATTATTTTACCACACTTACATTTTTTGTCAAGTTTATAAAAACAGCGGCTGGTAGCGCGCTGTCACAAGTTGTATTCCTTTTTTGTTTACAATTTTAGTAAATAACAAAAACCGCCCTTCTCACCTAATTTATAGGAGAAAAGAACGGTTTTTTATAATTTTAATTAATTCCGATCAACAAAAACTTCCCTGGGTTTATTCTGGATACTTGGTCCGACTATCCCCTGTTTGGCAAGAATATCCAAAATACGGTTAGCCCGGGGGTAGCCGATACTTAGCCGGCTCTGAAGCATAGAGGCAGAAGCTTTATTATATTCAAAAATAATCTCTTTAGCGTCTTCCAAGAGTTCATCGTCAACCTCCAGATCTTCCATATTCATTTGCCCCAGCTTAGTTTCGGTTACGCCCTCGGCGTATTTGGCTTTACCGGCTTTTCTTTTGGCATAGCGCACCACCGCGTTAACTTCGTCTTTGCCCACATAAGCCCCTTGTATCCGCACCGGCTTACTTAGGGCAGGGCTCATATAGAGCATGTCGCCTTGGCCGATCAGTTTTTCCGCGCCAATAAAATCCAAAATAGTTTTTGAATTAATACCGGATGTCACCTGGAAAGATATCCGTGCGGGCATATTGGCTTTTATCAATCCGGAGAGAATATCAACGCTTGGCCGCTGGGTCGCCAAAATCAAATGAATACCGGCGGCACGGGCTTTTTGCCCCAGCCGGATGATGGCGGCTTCGGCTTCTTTTCTGGATGTGGACATTAGGTCGCCGAGCTCATCAACTACCACTACCAGATAGGGCATGCGCTTTTTTCTTTTATTATAATCCTGAATATTCTGGCATTTTGCCTGTGAGAGTATTTCCAAGCGACGGTCCATTTCATTCAAACACCACTGCAGCGCACGGATTGCCCGCTTATTCTCAGTCACGACCGGCGTAATAAGATACGGCAAACCATTATAGGGTGTGAGCTCAACCTGTTTAACATCGATCAGTATTAGCTTGAGGTCGTCCGGATTGTTTTGGTACAGAAGAGAAGTTATTAAAGAATGGAGGAATATTGATTTCCCGCTGTTGGTGGCCCCGGCAACCAGCAAATGCGGCAGCTTAGCCAAATCATCCAGCCAGATCCGGCCAGTCACATCACGCCCCAGGGCGATATTCATATTAGTCCGGCGATTTTTAAACTGTTTGGACTGGATCAACTCCTTTAGGGTTACCAGAACCTTGGTCTGGTTCGGCACTTCCAAACCAACCAGGGATTTACCCGGGATCGGCGCCTCTATCCGCACCGGATGAAGGGATAGTTCCATTGCCAAGTCATCGGACAAGGCCTTGACCCTGGCGATTGGTATGCCTTTACACGGCTTAAAGGTATATTGGGTAACAGTCGGCCCGACCCGAACATCGCCCATAGTGATCGGGATACCAAAGTCGCGCAATGTCCGTTTAATTACATCTTGGTTCCGGTCAATGTTACCGCTGGTTGGCCGTTTGGGTTTATTCTTAAGTAAACTCAAAGGATATTTGATCTCAATATTACTCCGTTGCCACCTGTCTACTATGTCATCCTGCCTGCCCGCCGGACTGGAGGGAGGAGCGAAGCGACGTGAGGATCCCGTCTTAGTTGCTTCCTCACTATCACCATCCTCCTCATCGTCTTCCTCATCGATGTCATATTCTTTGACTACAGCCTTCTTGTCTTTCTTAGCCACCCGGTCATCGTCTTCTTCTTCATCGTCATCTTCTTCCTTGTCCCGCAAAGCTTCAGCGTAGTGGGAGTCATTATCCTTCCTTATAAAAGGACTAAGAAAAATCCCCAAAATAAACATTAGTACTTTAAATATTAAACTTTCTTCCCCTACCAGCTTGCTTAGGCTAGTGTTAAGCAGAAGCAGGAGCGAAACAATTATCCCGGTTGAGAACAGCGCGGCCGCCACACCCGGTCCGACATAAGGGATCAGGGTGAGCGCGACCATTGCCCCGAGCACGCCGCCGCCTTCCGGGCTAAAGAAAAAGAAGAGTGAGCTAAGGCAGATCAAAAACAAAAACAGCCCGATTATATTCGCGCTGTCAAAATTATCTTCATCTTCATAGCTTATGCCGATTGCGGCAAGTGCCAGTATCATTGGCAAGGCCCATTTAGCGTTGCCCAGTAGCTGTACACATATATTATTCACCACCGCTCCAAACTCACCGGCTTTGCCCAAAAAACTTAAGGCCACGGCCACGGCAAACAGGGCAAGAAACAATATCCATATCCCTTGTTTGGCTTCCTCGCCAATACTAAAACCCGGTCTTATTAGACGCGGCCACAGACGAAACTTTTTTTTACGTCCACGTTTACCCCGTGATTGCCATGCAATTCTTCGGGGTTTTCTCTTAAAGAACATATTAATTTTTAATTTTGAAAGATCTTCGCCAAATAAAAAAACAAAAAGGCAAAGAAGAAGAATTAGCGACTGGGGTGTCGCAATAAACAAAAAAATAACCGGCTACAGAGCCGGGGTTTTTATGCTTATAATTACAGTATAGCACATATTTTGGCTAAAGTCAAGGCTTTTT
>JAUVLY010000025.1 GCA_030600505.1 Candidatus Falkowiibacteriota bacterium | reverse complement strand
AATGAATTATCCAAAATTAAATAATCTTTTAGCAAAATTTTAAAATGTGGAAAAAATTTAAGATAAAAAATATATTTAAGAAAAAGCAAAGCAAGGGCTTAAAGGTTTTGGTTTTATTTTTGGAATTGTCAGCCATTGCCTTGGTTTTATATTTGATTGCTTTGCCGTTTTATCCCGGACTTAAATATCGGGCTACGATTGAGGAATACAGCCAATTGCCTGAAGCCGAAGAAAGAGTGATCATAGAAGAGCAAGTGGCTGAATTCCGAGGGGGTTTGCCGGAAAATAAATTTGATGTTTCGCCCAACCGGGTAATAATCCCCAAGATCGGGGTAAACGCGCCGATCGTTGTTACCGATAACGCGGATTACGGGCTGAGCCAAGGGGCCTGGCTGGTGCCGGATACTTCCACCCCGGACAAGGGCGGCAACACGGTAATAACCGGGCATCGCTTTAAATATTTACCGCCCCACAACCTTACTTTTTATTTATTTGATAAGCTGGAAACAGGGGACTTGGTATCAATAGTTTGGCAAGAAGAAGATTATTTATACCGGATCAAAGAAGTAAAAATAGTGGATGATACCGAAGTTTCAATCCTTAACGCCACCGATGAACCCATTTTAACCATGTTTACCTGCCACCCGATCTATTCCACTGAGCAAAGATTGGTGGTGATAAGTGAGTTGGTTGAATAGTTTGTAAAGTTAGAAAGTTCATAAAGTTTATAAAGTAAATTAAGATTTTTTTAGTATAAATTTGTTTGAGCAGGGCGTCCCGCCCGCGAGCTTAAAAGCTTTTAATGTCGCAGGCCAGAGGCCTTGCTCCAACGTTTTATTAATTTAAGATTTCTGGGTTTTGACAAATATTAGTTAATGTGCTATAATCTTGTTATATTAAAATAAATTAATATGTCAAGGAAAAAACCTAAAAATAAAATGAAAAAACGCGGGCTAATTTTGCTAATGTTAGTCGGAATTTTCTATTTGATTAAAGATTTGCTTAAACACAGCAAAAACACAGCCAAGGTCAAACAAGGAATAAAAGAATACGTTAAAGAAGAAAAACGAGAGATTAATGAATTAACTACGCATAAGCAAGGCTGGGCCAAGTTTTTACTTGATTCTAAGTGTTTGTTTAAAGATTATTTTATTCCAAACCAGGGCAACGGCCATAAGCCTAAATTTCTTCATCCCAAAACACTCATAACAATTGCCTTATTGGTACTGCTTATTAAAGCCGTAACCGTGGGCTCTTTATTTTTATCATATCCGCAAGGGGCCAAAGTTTCTTCGGAAATTGTTAATCGTGTTTTGGAATTAGTAAACAAAGACAGGGAAGCGGCTGATTTAAGCGTTTTGGCAATGAACAGTACGCTGTCTGCTTCTGCCCTGGCCAAGGCCAATGATTTGGTTAAAAATGATTATTTTGCCCATACCAGCCTGGACGGGAAAAGACCCTGGGACTGGATCAACCGCGACCAATACCAGTATTTGTTTGTTGGTGAGAATTTGGCCATGAATTTTACCACCGCCGAATCGGTCCACCGGGCGTTAATGGACTCACCAACGCATAAAGCCAATATTTTAAACGATCGCTATATTGATGCCGGCATTGCCATGGTAAGCGGGCAGATCAATGGCCAGCAGACCAATGTATTGGTCCAGCATTTTGCCGTCAGGAATAGTCCGCATCTTGCCATGCTTGCGGTTGAAGAAGCTAAGGTTATACCGGCGCCAGCGCCAGCCGCAGAAACCATTGAGCCGGAGTCAACACCAACGGTAAAAGGAGAAGAGATTCCTATTAAGGAAAATATACCCCTGCCTTTGCCCCCGCCCGGCATTAGCAAAGTTCCATTGGCAAGTGAAATTTTACCCGTTGTTAATTTAACCACTCAGAACCAGTCAGGAAGCCAGGAAGAAAATATTGTACCTGAGTTGGTTTCCGATATGGCCCAAGTTAATTTAGCGGCTGCAAATATTAGCCCGAATGAAGCTTTGGAAAAGAATCTTGTTACCCAGGTGCTTTCGGTTGCAAACCCGGTTGATGAAAAATTAGTGCTAACAAATAAGCGAGTTAAATATATTAATTATATATTTTTAAGTATTTTAAGCCTGGTAATCCTTACCTTGGTGATAAATATTATTATTCGCGTAGAAATTCAGCATAAGCATGTGATTGCCCAGACTCTGGTTTTGATCCTGTTTATATCCAGCATGGTGTTTTTCAAATTCCATTATTTGGAAAGCGGATTATCAAATATACTACTTCTTTAAAAATCCCACAAATCAACAAATTTTATTCACAAATAAAACAAATCACATCTTCTAAGGTTTAATCAAATTAATATGATTAATAAATATTTGTTGTATTTGTTGTTAGATTTGTTGATTTGTGGGATTTTTTGTGGGATTTATTTATATGAAAGTGAATAATACAAAAACTGTAGTCATCGCAATGTCAGGCGGAGTGGATTCATCTGTTGCCGCACATTTACTCAAGCAAGCCGGTTACAAGGTAATGGGCGTTTTTATGCGTTTGCACGATAATTACGAGGAAGCGGAAAGAGCGGCGCGGGCAGTATGCAAGAAACTTAGTATTAAATTTTATCCGGTAAGCGCCAAAGAGTCTTTTGAGCGCGAAGTAGTGGACTATTTTACTAAAAGCTACGCTAAGGGCATAACCCCTAATCCGTGCGTGGTTTGCAATAAATCGATTAAATTTGGGGTACTCTTAAAGATGATGAAGGAATTGCAGGGGGATTATTTGGCAACCGGGCATTATATTAGAAAACAGAAAACAGAAAATAGGAAACAGGAAATAGAAAATAGAAAGCAGACGGCAGACAGCAGACAGCAGAAAGTATTTAATTTATTTAAAGGTGTAGACAAGGAAAAAGATCAGAGTTATTTTTTGTATACTTTAGAACAAGAGCAATTAAAACATTTGTTGTTTCCATTAGGGGAATATACGAAAGAAGAAATTAAAAAAATTGCCAAGAAGCAAGGCTTACCCACCCTTAAGACCGAGAGTCAGGATGTTTGTTTTTTGGTTAATGAAGGAAAAATAATTGAACATAATAATTTTTTGCGTGAGCGCTTAAAGATGACCGCTGGAGACATTAAAGATTTAAATGGTAAGAAATTAGGTGAGCACAAGGGCTTGCCGTTATATACCATTGGGCAGCGCAGGGGAGTGGAAATCGGTGGAACCGGTCCGTATTATGTTGCTCGTTGTGACTATAAAACAAATATTCTTTATGTGGTCAATGACCCTGATGATCCGGCCTTGTTTAGCGATGAATTTATTGTAAGTAAGCTAAACTGGATAAGCGGGAAAGAGCCCAAAATGCCATATAACACTGAGGTAGTGATAAGATACCGGCATAAGGCGATTAAATGCACCCTCTCCCCCCAGCCCCCTCTCACCTCTCCCCCGGCCCCTCTCCTAGCCAGGAGAGGGGAGAAAAGGAGAGGGGGAGCATATATGGTTAAATTAAAAAGTCCGGCTCGGGCAGTAACACCCGGGCAAAGCGCTGTTTTTTATGATAAAAATAGAGTTATTGGCGGGGGTGTTATAAATTGACCGGCAAGTAATTATAATATATGATTTATATATAAGAATATTATTATATATGGCCAACAAAAGAGAAGTAGTTAAAAATTTGCATGAAAAATATATAAAGGGATCTCCGGCTAAAGCAGTTGTAATAAATAGAACTGTTTTTCTTTGCCATTTAACGAATATAGTTTTGAAAGAAATTATTAGATATTGCGATTGCGGTTCAAAAGCATATATTAACACGCGAGTTTTAAAGCATATTTACGATAAAAAACCGGCTGAAGAGTTTGAATTTTTAATAAATAATATTCACATGATAGTAAAATATCCTGACTATATTTATGAAAATAAAAACCCCAAACGGGGTGATTTTTGTTTAATCAAGCAAATTAAAGGTGAAAATTATTTTTGTTCGGTAGAAATTATTGAAGATGAGATCCCGGAAACACAAGAATCAGAAAAAAACATACACATTGCTACCGCGTTTAGGATCAGGAAAGCAAGTTATTTAAATGCTTATAAATCCTTGTGGAGCTGGAAGGACGGCGCCCCTTCATCGTAGTATGTTCGTTACCAAATAAATGGACTACTTATACCCCGCAGTAGAGCCTTTCTGCATTTCAGCCCCACAAGGATTTATATCATTATTATATATTATAAAAAATATTTGTTAATATTACAATAGCCTGTAAAAATTATTATTAATTATATCAGTATTATTACTCTTTGTCAATATTGACAGAAACCAGGTTTTATTATAATTTATATATGTAGCATAAGCTATTATTAATAATAATCAAATAATCACTCATACCTCTTAAAATTTTCCTTGTCCAGCCCCACGCGTGGAGCTGGATTAACGGGGGTAGAGGATTAAAGGAAATTATGACAATTCCAAGTATCGAAGAGATGCTCAAGGCAGGCATGCATTTTGGGCATCAAACAAGCAAATGGCACCCTAAAATGGAGCCTTTTATTTTTACCAAAAGAAATGGGGTCCACATTATTGACTTGGTTAAATCCAGGAAAATGATGGCTAATGCCATGGATTTTATTCAGAAATTTGCCAGTGAAGGCAAACTGATTTTATTTGTGGGGACAAAGATGCAGGTAAAGCAGCCGCTAAAAAAATTGGCCGTAGACACCGGTATGCCCTATGTCATGGGAAAATGGCTGGGTGGTACCTTAACCAATTTCAGCGTGATCAAGCGGATGATCAAGAAATATGAAGACCTGGTGTCGGACAAAAAGGCCGGCAAGCTTGATAAATACACCAAGAAAGAGCAATTGGAACTGGCCCGGGAAACAAGCAAATTGGAAGAAAAAGTGGGCGGCTTAGTTAAACTTACCCGTTTGCCGGACGCGTTGTTTGTTTGGGATATCAAAACCGAGCGAACGGCCGTGGTTGAAGCGAAAAAGAAAAATATCCCGATTATCGCGATTTGTGATACCAATGTAAATCCGAGTGATATAAACTATGTTATTCCCTCCAATGATGACGCAACCAAGACGATCAAACTGGTTTTGGGCGTTGTGAAAGAAACAATTGAAGAGGGCAAAACAAAAAAGACGTAGGTTTTTAATTTATTAAAAACAAGGCGAAAAAATCGTAGATTTTTAATTTATTTAGGACTTACGTGTTTGAATAATATTCATGATCGCATTAGCTAATATTAATTATTTTTTCGCTACGGAACTCGCTACGCTCAAACAGCCTCGCTTCAAGAATAATTAATATCAGCTAATGCTTGCGCTTATTAAACGGGTAGGTGCGTAAGTTATGTTATTAAAAAATAATTTATTAAAAAATATTAAAATAATATGAGTAATTTAGAAATAATTAAACAACTTAGAGAGGCAAGCGGCGCCGGTATGGGCGACTGCAAAAAAGCGATTGATGAGGCTGGCGGCGACATGGATAAAGCAATTGAGTTTTTGCGCAAACAGGGAATTGCCAAAGCCGCTAAGCGTAGTGGGCGTGAAGCCAGTGAAGGGATTATTAAGCTGGAGATAAATGACGCGGCCACCGTAGGCTACATGGCGGAATTTAACGCGGAAACAGATTTTGTGGTTAAGAACGATAAATTTCAGGATTTCACAAATGAGATAATGCAGTTAATTAAAAAAGACAAACCAGCTAGCCGCGCGGAGCTTATGGCCGCGCAAATGACTAATGGCACGGCACAGGAGATACTGGACAATTTAAGCGGGACAATTGGTGAAAAAATGGATATAAAGGATATTGCAATTCTGGAGTCAAAAGGTATAGTAGCGGCTTATTCGCATATGAATGGCAAGATCGGTGTGTTGGTTGCTCTTGATAAACCAAGTGAAGCCGGGCTGGCCCGTGATATTGCCATGCAGGTAGCGGCCGTTAATCCTAAATATTTGCGTCCCGAAGACGTTCCTGAAGAAGAGCTAAACAAAGAAAAAGAGATCTACACCGAACAACTTAAAAAAGAAGGCAAGCCGGAAAATATTATTAAAAAAATTCTAGTTGGAAAAGTTAATAAATATTATCAGGAAGTTTGTCTATTGAATCAGGAATATATTAAGGATGACAAGAAAAAGGTTTCTGATGTTTTGGGGGATATTAAAATTGAAAAGTTTATTAGATTTAGTTTGAGTTAATCTGTGAGATTCAAATGCTTTTGTCATTTTGAGGAAAGCTCTATGTCATTCTGAGTGGAGCGAAGAATCCCGTGGATACTAAAGCGAGATCCTTCGTCGCTTTCCTGCCTGCCGGCAGGCAGGGCTCCTCAGGATGACACAAAAATAATTTAGGCGCGTAAATTAAATTAAAAACATTTAGATATGTCCAAAATGATGAAAGTAGCCGAAGTACAATTTGTGCCCTGGGATAAAGCGTATTATTTTTCATACGAAGGTCTTAATGTTAAGGTCGGTGACAAGGTAATAGTCCGGACCGAGATCGGTATGGAAATGGGAGAAATAGTTAATTTTAAAGAAGTTAAGAAGAGTGATTTTGTAAAAGTTGAGGTAAGCGAAGAAGGTGATGAAGCGGATGCTCCAGAGGAAGACACAGAGACTAAGGACAAAAAAACCAGCCTTAAGCCAATTTTGCGCCGGGCCAGTGCCGCGGACCTGGGAAAGATAACAACAACTGCAAGCAAGAAAAAGGCCCTTGATTATGTTAAACAGACCAAGGAGAAATATAAGCTGGCAATGAAGTTTATTGATGTTTATTTTGCTTTTGACGCTTCGCGTATAACTTTTGCCTTTATTGCCGACGGGCGGGTAGATTTTCGGGACATGGTAAAAGATTTGACCAGACATTTTGGCAAAACTATACGCCTCCAGCAGATAGGGATACGCGATGAAGCCAAGATAATGGGTGATTTTGGCCACTGTGGCCGCAAACTTTGCTGCCGGGGACATTTGCGTAATTTGGAGTCCATAACCAGCGAAATGGCGGAAATTCAGCAATGTTCACATCGCGGCTCAGAACGCATTTCCGGTATTTGCGGGCGCTTGATGTGTTGCCTGGCTTATGAACAGGGCGGTTATGCTGAGCTGGCGGACAAATTACCGCCAATCGGAGCCAAGGTGAGCGTGGATGGAAAACGGGGAATAGTAGCCGGCCACCACACCCTTAAGCAATCGGTTAATGTTGAGTTTCCCGGAGAAAATGGAGACAGAGGGACAGTAGTGGAGGTTGATTTAAATCGGAAAAAGAAAGACCGCGAATAAAAATTAATTATAACCAATATATACGAATCAAATTTACGCGAACAGCTTATTTCCAGGCTGTTTTTGTTTAAACTAAAAAACTAAAAAAATTGACGAAAAAGCATAAATTATGATAGGATGAAAATATATAAAAATGATTTAATAATAAATTCATTAATAAATATTAATATGGTTAAACAATATGAATATAAAATTGAATATAAACTTGATGGGGGAACAAAACAGATCATAGCTACGATTCCTGAATTAAATAACGTTTCTTCCTTTGGAAAAACATTTGCTGAAGCAGAGGCTAATACAAAGGAGGCGGCTTTATGCTATTTAGAGGCGTTAACGAAAGAACGCAAATCAATTCCTGACTCCGCTTTTCACACCGAAGGCACTTATCTTAAATTATTTGTTCCGCGGCTAAGTTAAAATTATGGGCAAGTTATCGCCATTAGCGTCAAAAAAGGTATTAAAGAAATTAAAGAAGGCGGATTTTATTGAATACCATCAGCGTGGCAGCCACTTGACTCTTAAAAATAAAAAATCAGGCAAACTTGTTACAGTCCCAATGCACAGCAAAGACATTCCTGTTGGCACATTATATAGCATAGTAGTAAAACAGGCATGTTTATCTGTAGATGAATTTAATAATCTTTAATAATAGAATTATCAAAAATAATCCTGAGTAATTTAGGGTTATTTTTTATTTTTAGTCATTTTATGTTATAATATAAACAGTTAAAAGCATCTCGTTTTTTAGTGTTTTATTAGTTATTTTCCCTAGCGGGAAAAGCCCCGCCCCGGCGGGGCACATGCGAATATTATTAATTAAAAAATATATTATATGAATATCGCGATAAATGGTTTTGGCAGGATTGGGAGGGGAGTGTTTAAAGCCTTTCTGGAGAGCAAATCTCCCCATAAGATCGTGGCCATAAATGATTTGACTGACACCGAGACCCTGGCTCATTTACTTAAATACGATTCGGTTTTTGGTAAGTATTCAAAAAAAGTGATGGCCAAACCGGACCGGCTGGTAGTGGCAAATAAACCCTATAAGGTGCTGAGCGAAAGAAATCCGCGTCATTTGCCCTGGCAAGGCATGAAAGTTGATATAGTGCTTGAATGCACAGGCTTGTTTAGGACCCGCAAAGACGCGTTCCAGCATATTAAGGCCGGGGCCAAGAAAGTTATTATTAGCTCACCGGCTAAAGGCGAAGGTATAAAAACTGTAGTTCTCGGGGTAAATGAAAACAAGCTAAAAAAGACCGACAAAATAATTTCTAACGCTTCTTGCACAACCAACTGTTTGGCACCGGTAAGTGACTGTATTAAGGCTAATTTTGGCATAAAAAAGGCAGTAATGACTACTATTCATTCCTACACGGCCGACCAGTGCCTGGTTGACGCACCACATAAGGACAAGCGGCGGGCCCGGGCGGCAGCGATAAATATTGTGCCCACAACAACCGGCGCGGCTTTGGCCACGACCAAGGTAATACCAACGCTTAAAAATAAGTTTGACGGCATGGCAATCCGCGTACCAACCCCAAACGGTTCGCTTTGTGACATTGTTTATGTTACCAGGAAGAAATTGGACGAAAAAAAAGTGAACCAAGCATTAAAAAAGGCTGCTCGCTCAGCCCGGCTAAAAAATATATTGGCCGTGTCCGATGAGCCTTTGGTGTCTAGTGATATTATCGGTAATCCGGCCAGTGCGATCGTGGACTTAGGGCTTACCAAGGTAATTGATGATAATCTGCTTAAAGTAGTAGCCTGGTATGATAATGAATGGGGTTATTCATGCCGGATGGTTGATTTGCTTATATATATGGGGAAGAAGAGATTAATTTAAAAAGCACCAAATTACAAATAACAAATAAATTCCAAGCATCAAATTCTAAATTCAAAACAATTTTGGACATTGGAATTTTGAATTTGTAATTTATTTGTAGTTTGTTATTTGTAATTTATTTAATATTTGGAATTTGTATTTTGAAATTTAATGGATATTAATATTTTAGAAAAATTAAAAGACTCTGGACTAACCGGCCGTGGTGGCGGTTGTTTTAATACCGCCGAGAAGTGGTCTATGGTAAAGCTGTCTGAGGGAGTGGAGAAGTATGTGGTTTGCAATGCCAGTGAAGGCGAGCCGGGAGTAAGAAAAGACCTACATATACTTGAGCACCACGCCGGGCGGGTGATTGATGGGATGAAGATCGCTATGGATTTTTTAAAGGCGGGCCATGGGTTAATATATCTTAATCCCGATTATTACCTTAAATTAAAAGATAAGCTGGCACAAATTATTAACGAGGCG
>JAUVLY010000002.1 GCA_030600505.1 Candidatus Falkowiibacteriota bacterium | reverse complement strand
CATTGCTTTTTTTGTTGTCATTATTTCCGCTATGTTGCTTAGTCTGGTCTATAATTCATTTGTAATTGGTTCACAGTTACCCAAATTAATGCAGGCCGATACTACATACACAGAAGAAGTTAGAGCAATAGAATATTTGCCGATTGAATTATCTGGCGAAAGAATGGAAAGAGTTGAACGTCTTAATCTAGCATAAAGCCTCTATTTATAGAGGATTTATATAAGAAAATGTCGGGCTTATCCAAATGCCCGCAAAAATAATGCCAAAAATATTTGGCAAAACGTTCTTTACAACAGGGGTCTTATTAAGGGGCCTCAAATGAGTGTAAACAAATCACTCATCGAAAGGGTATGCTCTGGGCATACCGTTCTCAACCAACAAAAAGAACGACTTTATCTATCCATACCCTTTCTTTTTCTCACAATGTTGTTTTTGCTAGCGCAAAAAGCCGCGCTACAAATGCGGCACATACGAATATTAATTTTTTTGTTTCTCTTTCTAGCTTTATTCCGAGTCCTCGGAATAGAGTGAGCATGGGGATGCAAATATAGAAAACACGGCCGGACTCTTAACAAGCCGTGTTTTCGTTTTGAAAAATATATAATTTTCCACAAGCAATATTATAATTATATGCTATACTAATTATATAATCCCTATGTTCATTATAAATTGACCGCTCAAGGAGGAGCGGTTTTATGTTACTCTTTTTAATAATTGCAAACGTGAAAGGAGGCTGCTAATGCTGGTGAATGAAGAATTTTTTGAATTGGAAACAACAAATGACTATCCAGTTGTTAGTCAAAAATTATTTCGTAAAGCCAAGAAAGAGTATATTAATAAAGTTTTTTTCTGCCCAGACTGCTCTGAGTATTATTGTTTTGGTTTTGACCAAGTTGAGTCGTATTGCAATGACTGTATGTGGGATACTGAGTTTAAAAGCTGTAAGAAGAGATATGTCCATTTAGACACAAAGCCAATGGCAATAATTGCCAAACCATGTATGGTTTGCGAACCATTGTTAAGCAAGATTGACGAGCTAGGTATAGCTGAAGGAATGAAGATAAAAAAAAGAAAGAAAAACAGTAAGTTAGCCCGTCTTTTGAGACGGCGGAAAGAAAGAAAAGCCCAGAAAAAAAAGAAGAAAAATATTATTAGCATTTCAACCGGCAAAGCAAGTACATTGCAAGAAATCAGGGCTTGTTTAAGGCCCAAAAAATCAGTAATGAAGAAAAACCGGCAACAAAGAAAAAGTCGAGAAATTCTACCCCGACAAATATGTGTTAGTTGGAAGTTAGCACCAAGTATGGTATCTGTAGGCTAGAATTAGTCTTTATGTTAAACAATTAGGCGGCACAATATTTAATTGCCGCCTTTTTTATTTTGTTTAAATATTGTATAATAAGGTAGAAAGCAGAAAATAGAAAACAGATAGCAGTTATTTATTTTCGCCATCTAAGACCTGTTTTCTGCTTTCTGCTTTCTGTTATCTATAACATATGTATTTAGAAAAATTGGAAATACAAGGCTTTAAGTCTTTTGCCAATAAAAATTTACTTAAGTTTCCCGGATTTATTGATGCCTCCAGGCGGGGTATTACGGCCGTGGTTGGGCCGAACGGGAGCGGTAAATCTAATGTCGCGGACGCAGTGCGCTGGGTTTTGGGTGAGCAAAGCATGAAGACTTTGCGCGGCAAAAAGAGCGAAGATGTTATTTTCTCCGGGTCAGACATTAAGGGTAAGTTGGGTATGGCAGAGGTCTCTATTTATTTGAATAATGAGGACAAACAAGCACCGATTGATTATACTGAGTTGGTAATAACCCGGCGTCTTTATCGCAATGGCGACAGTGAGTATTTGCTTAACACTAATCGTGTCCGCCTCTCGGATATTCAAATACTTTTGGCCAAGTCCAAATTTGGGCAAAAAACTTACTCAGTAATCGGCCAGGGCATGGTTGAGGGTTTTTTAAATACTTCGCTTTCGGAGCGCAAAGAATTTTTTGACGAAGCGACTGGCGTTAAACAGTATCAAATCAAACGTGATGAGTCGCTCAACAAACTGCGCGGCAGCTATGAAAACTTGATTCAGGCCCAGATGCTTATTAATGAGATCGAGCCGCGGCTTAGAAGCTTAACCCGGCAGGTTAACCGGTTAAAAAAACGGGATTTGATAGAGAAAGAATTAAAAAGTGAGCAGACAGTTTATTATGGGAGGATATGGCACGAGATAAACAATAAATTCAGTAAATATAATAACGAATTCCTTGAGCTGGAAAAAACCAAATTTGATAAAGATAAAAAACTGACAAGTTTAAATAAGCAGTTAGCTGCCCTGGAAGAAGAAGGCGGATCAGCGGATAAGCTAGGCCAGTTGCAAGAAAAATTAAACGCGGCCCAGGCAAGTAAAGATGAATTTAGCACCCAGCTGGCCAAACTGGAAGCGAGAACCGAAATAAAGCTGGAAGCAAACGGTAAATTTGATTTATCTTTTTTAATGAATAAGAAGTCAGATTTAGCCAAGGAGATCGAGCTGCTCGAGGAGGAGATAGCAACTCAGGAGAAAAGAATTGCTATCAGCCAAGAGGGGGAGGGGGAGATTGAAGATGCCCGCAGCGCAATCAATAAAAAGATAGAGGGATTAAACCAGCAGCTTAAGATGGCCAATGAAAAAGTGGATGAGCTTAAACCGGTCCATAATCGTTTGCGGGCGGTGGCCGGTAGGCTAGGAGAGGTGCAGGCGCGCGAAGACATAGGGCAAATTAAGGCGATTATTAAAGAAATAGAAAATGAGATAAAGGAGCTTATCGCGATTGCTGAGCAGGTCGGGGGAGAAAATACAGAAGAAACCGCTGACCTTAAAGAGGTGTATGAGTCATTGGAAAGGGCAGCTAAGGAAAAAGACGAGATTATTATTAAAATAAATGATAATAATTTGCGTATTACGGCCAGAACAGAGCGGGTAAAATTGCTCAAAGAAAAGCAAGACAATTTAAAGGCCGAGATAAGCCGGGTGGAGCAGAAATTGGAACAGCAAGCTGACGGTTTTGATCTTGGCTCTGTTCATGAGCAGCAAACAAAGATAAAACAAGAGTTAATGAAAGCCAACAATGAAGTTGTTCAAGTAAAAAAAGCAATTGAAGAAATTACTACTCAGGACGAAGTTACCCGGTCCAAATTGTTCCAATTGCAAAAAGATTATTCAAGCATGCAGCAAGAGATTAATCTGGTCAACAATAAGCTCAGTGAATTAAAAATAAACTCTACCCGCTACGAGACTAAGCTTGAAGATCTGGAGATTGAGATTCGCGAAGAATATGGCGATCTTGCTAAGATAAAATTAAGTTCATTAGATGAAGAAGTAGAACCGGTCAAAAGCAAAGAAAAGATATCCCAATTAAAGCATCAGCTAGAGCTTATCGGCGGGATTGACCCGGAAGTAGAAGGAGAATATGACGATACTAAAGAACGCTTTGATTTTCTCTCCGGCCAAATTAACGATTTTACCAACGCGGTAGGGTCGCTTAACAAAATAATTAAAGAGCTGGACCTGACAATCAAGGCCCAGTTTGATAAAGAATTTAAAATAATTGCCGATAATTTTGTTAAATATTTTAAAATACTGTTTAACGGTGGCAACGCGAAAATAATTAAAGTAATGGAGCCGGAAGAGCCGGAAAAACCAAAAGACCAGGGAGAAAATTCGGAGTTAGCAAACGGTGAAGTCCGGGAGAAGGCCAAGGAAGGTGAGATTGGAATGGCTGATTTAAAAAAGATCAAATTTTTACAAAAGCATAACGCGACCGGCTTGGCCGGTATTGAGATCCAGGCAACACCGCCCGGCAAAAAAATTAAGTCAGTTGCCATGCTCTCCGGCGGGGAACGCGCACTCACCGCGATCGCCTTAATTAGCGCGATTATCAGTTCTAATCCTTCACCCTTTGTCGTACTGGATGAGGTTGACGCCGCTTTGGATGAGGCTAATTCCGAGCGCTTGGCCCGTATCCTTGATGAGCTCTCTTACAAAACTCAGTTCATAGTTATTACCCATAACCGCGCCAGCATGAGGAAAGCCAATATTTTGTATGGTGTTACCATGGGTAATGACGGGGTAAGCAAGCTATTATCCATTAAGTTGGATGAAGTAAATAAATAAAGAGCTTAAATATTTGTCGTTTCTGTCATTCTGGGCATAATAGTCATAAAGTGTTGGTATCATCACTTGCTCTTTAAATGAAAATACCATTGAAAATAATTTTTCCTACGTTTTGGTGAAAGACCCCTATGTTGTCTGTAGTTGGCTTTTAACCTAGAAAAGTATCCCTCTAAACCGTTAGTTGTTGGTGGTATAGAAGTGTTTTCCAGATAAGCAAACATATCAGGTAGGGCCTTGGTAAGCATACTTCTTGCTCTCTTGATATCACTAAAGACTTTACCCTTCTCAGGCTTTGAATTAATTGTAGAGCCGAACCGCTCTTCCCAGTTAAAAAACTCGTTAAGAAACTTTTCTTGCTCTACTTTGTTATTTATGCGAACCACTTTTTGAAATAACCGTCTTAAATGAATAGCATCTGTTCGTTTTGGAAATCGTCTGCACCACATTAATCCCTGCCTTTGAATATGCACTAAACAACGCTGAATAATAATATTGGGCCAGATTGCTCTAAATAGCCTGATTACTTGCGGATTTCCGTCTACAGTAGCGCTTTCGGGGCATAAACCTTTACGTAAAAGAGGTATGAAGAATGATGTGAGTTGGGGTGTAGAATTCTCAGCAACGCCATACATTCCTGCACGTATTCTATGATCAGAATTATCCATTAAAGCAACTATGCTTTTTCTTCCATGTACGAAAGTGCCGTCAAATAAAATGTGCTTAACTTCTGGAAAATCAATTCTAGATTCTGGAGGGTTATCCAGCCAGTACTGTATAATCCTCTGGAGTTTAGAACAACTATGTTTACTTAAATGGCTTAGTTGTCTGACGGAATAACCTTCTCTAATCCATAATTTAAACCACACTTTTTCATTATGTGTTTTGACTAAGTAGTTATGAAAGGTGTATGTATGAAGACAGGACTTGCAACGAAATCTCTGACTACCACAGTTGGTTGAGCCATACAAAATGACATTAATAGAATTACATTTAGGACAAGTTTTTTTTCATAAATTTCAAACTGTTTAATATTATTTTCAATATACAATTAATATTAGCAATAGAATGGTATTTTCACCAACACTTTATGACTATTATGCCCATTCTGAGCGGAGCGAAGAATCCCGTGGATATAGAGACGAGATCCTTCGTCTCTTTGCTCCTCAGGATGACACAAAAGATTTTAAATTATTTAAATATATGAAAACTCAAGAAATAAAACCAGCTGACGCGAAGAACAGCGACCGGGTTTATATTGAGATGAAGCGAAACACGGACGGCTCGCGCGGCGCAGATCGTATTGGCACAGTATCCAAAAACGATCCCGAGGAAAAATATTTGGATTTAATGGGTGATAATCTGGTATTGATCTCGGTGGAATATGATAGGATAGAAAAGATTGAAAAAATTATTGCGGATAAATTATAAGATCTTACTTTTAGAAAAGTGTGATTTTATCCCCCATATTAGAACGTGTTTCGGGATTTTATCAAAATTTTATACTTTCTTTATCTTTTCATAACCTTTATTGTTTTATTATAGATAGTAGTTATATGTTGTTTTTGCTAGCGCAAAAAGCCGCGCTACAAATGCGGCACCCTCCTACGCTAAAGCTACGGAAGGGTAAACATGCGAATTTGTATTAACTAATTACTATTTATGAGAAAACAAGGAATTAAATCAAATTTTAAATTTTTTGCTCTGGCCTTAATGTTGCCGGGGTTTTTGTTTTTTGGCCAATCAGAATTAAAGGCCCTGAGCAGTACCGTGGTAATCAATGAGATATTGGTCGGGAGCGAGGGCGCGGCCAAGCAAGAGTTTATTGAGCTTTATAATATAAGCGATCAAGCAATTGATTTAACAAACTATAGTTTAAAGAAAAAGACCCAGAGTGGAACCGAGAGCAACCTGATTAGTAAGTCAAAATTTATCGGCACGATTTCAGCGGAAGGATTTTTTGTGATTACCCATCCGGATTATGAAAATAATTTTGCGGCTGACGCAGTTTATTCCGGCTCAAGCTATTCAATATCAAATAATAATACGGTTATTTTATATAACGCAGACGACGAAGTAGTTGACCTGGTCGGTTACGGCGAGGCCGGTGAGAGCGAAACCAGTGCGGCAATTGGTCCAAATGCGGGTGTTAGTATTGAGCGGATAGTCTTGGGCGTTGACAGTGATGACAATAGCCTGGATTTTGTCTTGGCGTTTCCCAGCCCGCATGAAACAGGCAGCGGTACACCATCGGTATTACCGGAATGCGGCAATGGCAATATTGAGGCGGGCGAAGAGTGCGATGATGGAAATACTCTAAACAACGATGGCTGCGACGCTGATTGTAAGATAGAATCTAATGACCCACCGGATGATCCTGATAACGCGACAGATGACGAGGAAGAGGGAGAAGAAGAAAGTGAACAAAGTAAATCATACAAACTAGGAACCTTGGTGATTAATGAGCTAGTAGTTGACCCGGGTGATGGTGAGAGTGAATGGGTGGAAATTTATAATACTACATCAGAGGAGGTTGATCTGGAAAATTGGACAATAGTAGAGGGGAGCGGCGCTAAAACAGATTTAGGGAATGTTATTAAAGCGTATTCTTTTTTGGCTTTTTCCAGCCTTAAAGGCAATTTAAATAATAGCGGCGATATAGTTGAGCTCAGGGACGCTAGCGGCGTATTAATAGACAAAGTTACCTACGGTGATTGGGATGACGGCAATGTGTTGGACAATGCCTTGGCCGCCTCTGACCCATATTCAATCGCGCGGAAAATTGACGGGCACAGTAGTTATAATAATGCCAGTGATTTTGTTATAACTCGTACGCCCACCAAGGGCAAAGCCAACGAAATAACTATGCTTGAGGAAGAAGCGGATATTAGCCCTAGCGAACGCAAAAATTTTGATTATAGTGAAGCAATTTTAATTTCGGAAATATTCCCCAACCCTGTTGGTAAGGATGATAATGAATTTATTGAGCTCTACAATAAGAGTGAGCGCGCGGTAAATTTAAATGGCTGGCGCTTGGGGGACGAGAGCAAGCGCCGGTATACATTGGATATAAATATTAATCCGCGAGAATATTACGTTGTTAAGCGCGAGATAAGTAAAATTGCTTTGAATAATTCTTTTGACAGCGTAAAACTGTTTATGCCCTTGGAGGATAAACCAAGCAAGCAAGTAAAATATGAAAAAGCCAAAGAAGGAGAATCTTTTAATTGTATTTATGAAGGCCAGAAATCTAGTGTTGGCAATAAATGTTTGTGGAGCGATAATATTACGCCCGGTGCCGCCAATGAAGTGACAGCGATTAATCATCTACCGAGTGTGGATTTTGACAGTCCGAGTATAGGCTATGTTGGTTTGCCAATTTTTTTTGACTCTTCAGACACGATTGACGAGGATGGTGACAAACTAAGTTTTAGCTGGGATTTTGGCGACATGGCAACTAACATCTTGGCTAATCCGGAGCATACATATTTTAGCGCAGGTGAATATGTGGTCAGTCTAACTGTAAATGACGGTGAGGCAGAGGAAAAACTTGAAAAAATAATCGTTATCAATTATCCCGGGCAAGAAGATTTGGCCCAATTAATAGAAGCCGGCCAAATTGTGATTAGTGAATTGCTTCCTAATCCGGTTGGCGCCGACCAGGATGGCGAATGGATAGAAATTTTCAATCAAGGCGCGAGCCGGGTAAATTTGCGCGGCTGGCAGATTGATGACGCCGAGGGCGGTAGTCGTCCTTATACTATACTCGATGATATTTGGCTGGAGGCCGGTGCTTATTACCTCCTGGACCGGGAAGAGACCGGCTTGGCTTTAAATAATTCAAGTGACGCGGTGCGGATCATTAATAACGAGATGGTTATCGATGAAGTTAATTATAGCGGAGTAAAAGAAGGAGTGGTTTACGCGTTGGGCAACGGCGTTTGGTCCTGGTCAAGTGAATCAACGCCGGGCGGTAAAAATAAAATTAAGATTATAACCAGTACGGCCAAGAAAAGTACCAGCCAAACAAGTAGCAAGAATAAAATTCGTTTGGACCTAAAACTGGAACAATTAAAGTATTCTGATAAAGGTGATTTGGTGCGTACCAGGGGGACGGTTGCGGTTTTGCCCGGCGTATTTGGCTCGCAGTATTTCTATATTGTCGGTTCACCCGGCGTGCAGATTTATAGCTATAAGAAAGATTTCCCGCTGCTTAGCATTGGCGACTATATTGAAGTTAGCGGGGAAATTTCGGAACTTAACGGAGAAAAAAGAATTAAGACTAGCGTCAGCTCAGATATTATTAATTTGGAGAAGCGTGTTAGTCCCGAGCCTGAGAGTTGCAATTGCGTTGAAGTAAATGAATCATATGTCGGGCAATTAATTAAGGTGCAGGGCGAGGTAGTGGAGCAAAAAAGTTCCAGTATTTATATTGATGACGGCACTGACGAACAGCTCGTTTATATTAAAAAAGCTACCGGTATTAATTCCAAACGCTATAAGGAAGGGGATAAGATCGCGGTTACGGGAATCCTGTCGCAAACCAAGTCCGGAGTGCGCCTGCTTCCCAGGAGCGACGAAGATATTGTTAAGCTAAATAGTGAGGACGATATTGAGGGTCGGGTTTTGGGGGAGGTGTCTGAGAGTGATGAGTGGGGTCTGCCGGCACGTAATAAACAACTGGAGCTGTTTAAGTATTTATTGATAATTGCCGCTGCTGTAATAATTATTTTAGGAGTGGTAGTGTTTAGAATATTAAAAAAGAAAGCTTGACTATGCAACAGTACAAAGTTTGACAAAAAATAATATATTTAATATAATTATAACAATATTGTTATATTATCAATATAACGATTAAATTTAGAAATAAATGCAAATTAAGTTATTTGAACGCACAAATGGAAAATGCCCAGTATATGAATACATTTCAAATCTTAACGAAGAAGATCAGGATAAAATTGATTATAAAATTGAAATGCTTGAGAAATATGGTTTACAGCAATTACTGCGTACTGAGGATGTTAAAAAAATAGAAAAGAAATACAAAATATATGAGCTTAGGCCATATGGATACAGAATAACATTTACTAAAGTAGACGATATATATTGGCTGTTGCATGGTTTCTCAAAAAAGACTAATAAAACACCAAAAAAGGAAATTGATAAAGCAATTAATATAAAGAAACAATTATTAGAACAATTACAATAATATGGAATTAAAAGAATTCAGAAAAAAAATATATCAAAAAAGACGTAATAACACCATTAGTTCAAAGGATAAGCTTATTGCCGATATTGCTTGTCAGGTGATTAATGCACGGATAAAAAGAGGTCTAACTCAGGAAAAATTAGCAAAGTTAATTGGCACAAAACAGCCAGCTATTGCCAGATTAGAAGCGGGTAATGTCTCATGGCTACCATCTCTTGAAATGCTTTTTAAAATAGCTAATGCTTTAGATACTAAATTAGTGCCCCCGGTATTTTTATGTTTAAATAATGATAAAGCTAAAAAAGCAATTAAAACCCCTGTTAGTATAAAAACAATGGCAAAAAAGAAAGCCTAAGGCTTGCTCAAAAACTTGATACTTTTAATAATTAATGATAATGTAGTTTTAGATAATAATTAATTTAAAAAAGTATGAAAAACATATTAACACCAGAAAAAATAGCAGAACATAAACAGGAAATACCGGATGGGGCAATTGAAGTGGCTAGGGATTTAATAATAGGAAAATATCCAAACGAAGAAGCTTTCCTTGATGATTATAACAAAGACCCTGAAACCGTATTAGAGGAAATGAAAAAATCTGTTGCGCCAAACTTAGAAGACGAGATAAAAATTAAAGAACTAAAAAAAAGGATTGATGAAAAAATAAAAGAACGTTTTCCTGAGCTGGGCTTGCAAGAAGCTGCATAATTTAAAATATATAAAAGTCTTTGCATATTCAGCAGAGGCTTTTTTGTACCTTGCAAAAGCAGATTAAACGTGCTAGGATATGATAATTCTTTTAAAATAAACAAATAACTTTAACTAGAGAAAAAACAAGGAGGATTGACCATGACTGAGATAAAAGAGAAGGCGAGCGTTGAAGAAAGGATAAATAAAATTTTATTGAAAATTGGTCAAAGAGATCCTGGGCCAAAGGGCACATGGTTATTATCCATGGCAGAAATTGTCCCGGAAGCAGACTTAGTAAATGATTTGGGTTTTGATTCGCTTAAATTGTTGGATATGTTTGATGAACTGGAAGAAGAGTTTGATTTAGATATACCCGACAATGAGCGGCTTATAATTCGTACGGTTCAAGACCTTTATGATTACATTGATGTCTAAATTCGTTAAATCAAAAAGATTTTAGGAAAAAAGGGGGCATATCATGGCCGAGGGAAATAAAATGACCATAGTTGAAAGGGTAAATAAAGTTTTCTTGGAAGTTCTTGCAAAAATACCTAGCAAAGAGTACTCCGTCCCATCGTCTGTTGAGGAGATTGACCCAGACGCAGACATTATGGAAGATTATTATTTTGATGCGGCTGATTGGATGGAATTAATCCTCGCTTTAGAGGAAGAATTTGTCAAAATAATTTTTGATCATGATTACTCCAGGTTAAATACTGTCCGAGATTTTCATAATTATTTTGAAGATATGGGCTAAAAGTAAGACCTTTAAAAGAATGAAAGCCTTTGCGTGTTTTTTTGCAAAGGCTTTTTTTGTTGTTTTTGCTAGCGCAAAAAGCCCCGCCGAGGCGGGGCACATGCGAATTCAAATTATATTTACAATGATGAATTTCCAACTTTAAACAGATGACATATTATGCTATAATTAAGGGATAAATAGAGGTACTCACAATACCTTGTTTTCGTGTTAAAATTAGCTTAAATTTGAGTTAAATATGGCTAGACGTCGGCGCTATAGGCGCAAGAAAAAAAGCATGCTGGATTATATTAGATTGCCCAGTATGCCCTCGCTCGATTTGGACCCGGATACCAAGAAAGGGGTTTTAATTGTGTTTATTCTCGCCCTAGGGACGATAAGTCTTTTGGGTTTGTTTGATATGGCCGGTCTTTTGGGGCAATATCTTAAACAGGGATTAATGCTCGGCTTTGGCTGGGGTAAGTGGGTTTTCCCGGTTATCCTTTTGGCGCTTGGCTATATGCTTTATGATGATGAGCGTTTTGATTTGGGTGCGGGTAATTATCTCGGGTTAATTCTGTTTGTTTTTTCTTTTCAGACCTTGTTATTTTTATTCGTAGAATGTAACCAATGGCCCGGGGCGGTTGAGGCCGGTATTGGCGGCGGTTATGTGGGGCTTTTGCTTGCCAATGTGTTTATAAAGCTCATGGGTTTTATTGCCTCGCTCCTAGTTACTGTGGGGCTGTTGATCGTTTCCTTACTTCTTTTATTTGACACTACTTTGGTTGCTCTTTTTGGCGCAGATAGTGTTGTTGCCAAGGTATTTTACCCGATAAATTTTATTATTGCCAAGATATTTCGTCGTGGAGACGATGATGAAGACGAGGATGAGGATGACGAAGAAGATGACGAGGATAACGAAGACGATAATGAAGACGAGGATGAGGATGACGAAGACGATAATGAAGACGAGGATGAGGATGACGAAGAAGATGACGAGGACGATGATGAAGATGAGGATGACAAAGGGTCAAAAGAACCTAAATTTGTTGTTAAGGAAGTTAAAGAAGACGCGGATGTCTATTGGTGGATGAAACCGACTGGTTTGGATTTTAAAATTCCGCACAAACTTTTGGATGGGCGCAGGGAAAAGCCAACCAGCGGGGACATTGAAGATAATAAAGAAATTATTAGAAATGCTCTTAAGAACTTTGGCATTGAATCAGAAATGGGTAATGTGTCAGTCGGTCCAACCGTTACGCAGTATACCTTCCGTCCCGCAGAAGGCATTAAGCTGTCCCGTATTACCAATCTAAGCAATGATTTAGCTTTGGCTCTGGCTGCCCACCCGATTCGTATTGAGGCTCCGATTCCGGGCACACATCTCGTGGGCGTAGAAGTGCCAAACCAAGTTAAGGCAGTAGTAAGTTTTAAGGAAGTATTATCTTCAAAATATTACAAAGAGCGGAAGACAAATATGCAAATGGCGCTGGGGAAAGACGTGGCCGGTAAAGTTTGGCTGGACGATATTACCAAAATGCCGCATCTATTGGTAGCCGGGGCGACCAATTCCGGCAAATCGGTTTGTTTGAATTCAATAATTGTCAGTTTGATGTATCAGAATACGCCGGATGAGGTCCGTTTTATAATGGTTGACCCAAAGCGGGTGGAATTGCCGGTTTATAATAATATTCCCTATCTTTTGACCCCGGTAATTACCGAAGTGCCGAAAACCATAAACGCCCTTAAATGGTGTCTTAATGAAATGGATCGGCGCTTTGAGTTGTTACAAAAGACAGGCGTCCGCAATATACAGGGCTATAATGAAACTGCGGATGTAAAAATGCCGTATGTGATTTTTGTAATTGACGAATTAGCCGACCTAATGGTGGCGGCGGCAAAAGATATTGAGGCCGGAGTAATACGCTTGGCCCAAATGGCCCGGGCGGTTGGGATCCATTTGATTCTAGCTACTCAGCGTCCTAGTGTGGACGTAATAACCGGCTTGATCAAGGCCAATATGCCGGGCCGGATCGCTTTTTCCGTGGCCTCGGGTACGGACTCGCGGACTATTCTAGACATGCTAGGGGCGGAGAAGCTTCTTGGGCGCGGTGATATGCTCTATATTAATGCCGAGTTGTCAAAGCCGGTTCGACTTCAGGGCGCGTTCCTTTCTGACTCGGAAATAAAACGTGTTGTCCGTTTTATTAAGGCTAAGAGCAAGCAGTCGGCCTACCTGGACGATGTAACCGAGCGGCAAACCGTTAAAGGTATTGGCGGAGTCGGTTTGGACGGTCTTAAAGGCGATGAAGACGAGCTTTTGCACGAAGCTAAAGAAATAATTCTTAAATATAATAAAGCCTCAGCCTCGCTGCTCCAGCGTCGTTTGCGTGTCGGGTATGCCCGGGCAGCCAGTATTCTTGACCAGCTTGAGGAGCTTGGCTATATTGGTCCGTCAAATGGATCTAAACCGCGGGAGATATTAATTAGTCCGGCTGAAGCTGAAGCAATTGACCAGCAAGGCACAAGCGGGGTTAGTATTCATTCCCGGGTTGATTCCAAGCCCCACGAGAGTTATTTGGGCGAAGATGAGCCAGAAACGCCGCCGGTTTTTGAAGATGACCCCGAAGAGGAGCTTCGCTCCCACGGGGCAAGCGAGGAAGAAGAATCAGATGAGGACGAGGAGGAGTCCGATGAAGACAATCGGGATAATGAAGACAGTGATGAAGAAAATAACAAAAATGAAAATGAAGACGATGAAGAAAGCGAAGAGGATGATTCAGAAGATGACGATGATAATGAGGATGAGGAAGAAGAAGGAAAATTTTTCGCTAAATAGTTAAAATAATAAATACCAAGCACCAAGCACCAAATAAATTTCAAATGACAATGTCCAAAATTCAAAACATTTATAAATAAAGTTTAGAAAATTGTAATTTTGAATTTGGATATTATTTGGAATTTGTGATTTGGAATTTGTGATTTGGAAAAAACTATATGCTTATAACCTGGATAGGACACTCATGCTTTAAGATTCAAGACAAAAACGGCCCGGATGGCGTCGTGGTCGTTACCGACCCTTTTGACAAAAAGGTAGGTTTAAAGCCGCCAGCCTTTGAAGCGAACATAATAACCGTAAGCCATGATCACGATGATCATAATAATGTCAAAAGCCTTAGGGGAAATCCCTTTATAATAGATAGTGCCGGTGAGTATGATGTTAAGGGAGTGTCGGTTACGGGAGTGGAGTCTTATCACGACGACAAGCAGGGCAAAGAACGCGGGCTTAATACAATTTATCGCATTGAGCTGGAGGATATTTCGATTGCCCATTTGGGTGATCTGGGGCATATTTTGGAGAATAAACAGTTGGAAGTGCTGGCCGGAACCGATATTCTTTTAGTTCCTGTCGGGGGCAAATATACTTTAGACGCGAAGCAGGCGGTGGAGGTGGTGAGCCAGATCGAGCCTCGCATAGTAATACCTATGCACTACAAAGTGCCGGGACTTAAGTTGGATATTGCCGGAGTGGATAAATTTATTAAAGAGATGGGTATTGAGCCGACCGAGGAAGAGAAATTAAAGATAAGTAAAAAGGATTTACCGCAAGAGGATATGGAACTTGTAGTGATGAAAGTTTAGTTGTTAATTGTTTATTTTGTTTATAAAATATTACTATTTTTAAACCTTTTTACGCGGATTGTACGCGGATGACTACGCGGAATTAACGCTGATAGGAAATTATTTGTAATAAAAAAATAGCCCCGCATCTTGCGGGGCTTTTATAATAACTAGCCTAGGTCTTTAGGCCTGGGCGGGGCTGAGGTTGTTACTCAAGCTTTAATTTTTTCACCAGAAAATCTTCAAGAACAGAGTAGTCATGGTATTTTTTTCCGATTTTGAAGTTCTTATTCAGTTTTTCCCTCGTATGTTCGCCGACTAGCCAACGAAGAGTTTGTCTAACAGCTTTATCAACTGTTTTTTGCGGGAGCTCGTAAAGGCCGTTAATTATTTTAATTGGGTCATCATCGCCATTTTTTAGTGATATGATATTATAACCCTCCTTTTTAATATCCGCTTTGTAAACCGGATATTCATACAACACGATTGGTTTTTTGGCAAATATAGCTTCAATAAATTGGTTACCCCAGCCCTCCCAGATGCTGGGAAAAGTAATTAGGTCCGCGTAAGCGTATGCGTCCCAAAGGGAATATGTTTTTATTCCTTGGCTGAATTTGCGCTTAGCCTTTACATGGTCGGCGATAAATTTGGCGCAGACCCGTTTTTCAAAAGTAAGATTTTTTAGTTTAAATAAATATTCCCGTTTTTCGTCTTCGGCGTAGCCGGCGATTATTAATACAACCTTGGTTTTAGAGTTTATCTTTTTCCCATTATACAGTTTTTGACCGCGCAGTTTATGGATTTGCTCTTGCAGGCTGGCGGCAAAATTAATAGAGAGTTCGATTGCCTTGCGGGGTATTACCCGGGTAGCCTGGAGAATTAACAGATCGTGTTGATTGATGGCAAATTCCCTGCAGAATTCTTTATTAAAAGTATCCGGTACCCAGGGAGGCTTGTTAAAATCAAACACATCCGGCATTATTTCGGCATTGATAAAGCAGTGTTTTTTTAGTTCTCTCTTTGCCAACGAATTTATTACTACATGCTCAATATATTTTGATTTGGGCGGCATGTATTTTTCCATGAAGTTTTTTAAATAGCCGGAGCGAGGGAGTTGAAATTCTTTTCTTTCCCAGTAGAAATCGTGATGGGTGGCCAGGGTGGGAATTTGGAATTTTTTTATCCACTTGGTAAAGGCCTTGGAAGCGGCAATATGCCCGCCAAAAGAAAAGATATTATGGATCAAGACATGATCGTATTTTTCACGCAGTTGAATATAATTTAACTTATCTTGGATTGCGTAAACGATTTTGTTCATTTTGGATTTAAGTTCTTTGGCTGATAAATCTTTGCGTTTAAAATGAATAAAGCCGTTTTCTTTAATGATCGGTATTACTCCGTCATCCCATTCCAGCTCTTTAATAATATGGTCCGCGCCAATACTGCGAGGGCCGGCGATCAAATGAACTACGCAGCCATGGTTCTCAAGTATTTCTTTTCGTTTGGCGATTTCCAAAGATACCCCGTCGGTGCCGCCGACGCGGTAATGGCAGATCGCTATTTTCTTTTTTTTATTCGACATAGATATTACTTTATTACTTTAGCCACATTACTTCGTAAGGATGCAAATGGATTTTATTTTTAATATTTATTTTGGAGTTGTTAATAATATTTAAAGCTTCATTTTTATTTAATATACTTTTTATTTTAATACTTGATAATTCTATTATATTGTCACTTACATTTGTAAGGGCAATTAAATTTTTATTTCTAGAAGAGCGGTGTATTGCCAGAACGCGTTTATCTATTTTGAGGATATTTTGGTTTGCCAGGGGAGAGAAGAGAGGCTCCCTGATACGTGCTTTAAGAAGTTTAACATAACCGGAGTAAATTTTTGATTGGCGGGTATTTTTGTCCCCTAGGATTTTAGCAAGTGTTTTATAATTAAATTTTTGCCGGTTAATTGCCCTGGAGAAGCCTAGTTTTTTAACGCCCTCGCTCCAGTTTTCTGCGCCGATTAGATTATTCAAATAAATCAGCGGTACTCCCTTAAGGGCCAATTGAATCGCCTGGCTGGCTAAATATTTCTTAATCCCTTCGATCGCGCTTGGGTAGGAAATGTTTAGTTCATAAGGCTCGGTTTTACCTTCTCCGCCTTCAACTGTCCGGTAGAGGACTTTAGCGCCTTTTTTTTCACAGTCTTTGGCGATAGCCATCATCTGTTTGTTATCCAGTACTCCTTTGGCGGGAATAACATGGACGCCGTCGTGAGAGACCGAGAGATTTAAAATGCTGGTTTCATCGCCAAAATCATTTGTAATACGATCAAAGAATTCATTAGCCACGCTGGTGTCAGCCTCTAAAAAAGTATGCAGGAGCAGGGTTTCCAAAGCGAAGTTATAAACAAAATGGGATTCATTTTGTCCGTTGCCGAGGTATTCAATATTTTTTTCATGTGGAAGGACGGTTTCCGCGATTGCCCAAGCACGCGGTTCGCACTCACGAAAAACGTCGCGGAAAATTTGCACGACGATGTGGCATTCTTCCAGATCAAAGCAAGCGGTGCCGAGTTTTTTCCAAATATAGGCGACCGCGTCCAAACGGATCGCTTGCGCGCCATTCTCAAAGTAAAGAAGTAAAGTTTTGATCATTTCTAGCAGCACTTTTGGATTTTTAAAGTTCCAGTCTATTTGATCTTCGGAAAAGGTGGTCCAGGCATATTTTTCTCCGCTCGATGTGTCTACGGGCGTGAATAAAGGATGAGTTCTTGGCCGGAAGATTTTCGCAGTATCAATTTTTTTATCAAGAATCAAAAAGAAATCTTTATAGTTTTTGTCACCGGCTAACTGCTTGGTTGCGATATCGCCCTGAATGGAAGCGTGGTTTAATACCAAGTCAAACATAAAAGTAAAATCTTTAGCAATTTTTTTTATATCATTCCAATCGCCATAATCCCTGTGTACCTCGTTATAATTTTTTACTGAAAAGCCGTCGTCAAATTCAGAGTGATCATAAAAAGGGAGAAAATGAATACGATTAATTATTCCCTTGGCGTAGCGGCGTAAAAATAATCGCATTGTCTGGAGTGGTTTTGCGCCGTTTTTTTGGACATGGTCAGCGTAGCAAATAAGCATGACGTCTTTTTCATTAAATATGGGGTCATTGTTTTTTGATTTTTCAACGTGTTTATTTTTATAATTTTTTATTAATTCGTTTAATTCTTCGTATGTCTCATCTGCTTTTTCGGGATAAAGGTATTCAATTTTTTGCTTAAGAGATTTCATAGACTATTTCTATATACTAATAATATAATTTTATAATATTTTTGCAAAAATTACAATAAAAAATGGCTTTTTTTTTGGCTTTTTTTGGCTTTACAAATAGGGTATTTTTTGCTACAATTAAGTTAAATTAAACACTCATTTTGAGTGAGTTTTTATTGTTTTTGAGTAAAGTTTTAGAGCAATATGCCAGGGAGGAAGAAGAAAAAAATTAAGCCTACAAACAAGTTGGCTAAAACCAATAAGGAACTTATCGCTGAGAAAAAATTAAATAAAATAAAAAAAGAGAAAGTTAAAATTCGTAAAGTTAAGTCTAGAAAGAGTTCAGCTATCCAGGCAAAAGTCCGCATCAAGGATACAAAGAGACCTAAAGCCAAGAAAAAGGCAGTTGATGACAGAGAGATGGAAACCAAGCTGGACCGTGAAAAACAACTAATAATATTTTCCGGGGTAACATTTTTTATGGTTTTAATCGCTTTTTTTTGGATCATTAATGTTTCTCAGGTTTTTGAGAAAATGCGTGTAACCAGCGAAGATGACAGCGATTTGGCCGGCACCTGGCAGGAATTGAGTGAAGGCTTGAGCCAGCGTTTGGACCAAATGAAAGTTAACTTGGAAAAAATTGATGAACTTAAGGATAATTTAACGGCTGAGCAATATAACGCTACTGCCACAGAGAAACTGCCGAGCAATGACCTTGGGTCTACGACTGAAAATGAAATCACCGAAGAACAAATAGAGGAATTAAAATCTATTTTAGAAGATGAATAGATTACAGCTCTATGTCATTCTGAACTCCCGTAGGGAGTGAAGAATCTCGTGGATATAGAAACGAGATCCTTCGTCGCTACGCTCCTCGGGATGACACAAAGGTGAAAAAATAAATAAATTTGAATTATAAAATATATGGCAAAAAAAATTATAAAAAAAGCAACACCGAAAAAGAAAGCGGTTAGTAAGAAAAAGATTGTTAAAAAATCGGTTGTTAAGGCTGCGCCTAAGCCAAAGGTTAAACCAATAGTAAAAAAACCAAAGGTTGTTAAAGCTGTTATTCCAAAAAAATCCGAGAAGGAAAAGACATCGGCCGTTAAAGCCGTTGTTTCAAAAGAATCCAAAGAAGAAAAAGGCCAAGAAAATAAGGATGAGAATTTTCCGACAATGACTATAGTAACCGAGAGGCAAAAGACCGAGTATGGCATGATCGAGCCGTTACCCTTAAGTGATGAAATGCGCAAGTCTTATCTTGATTACGCAATGAGCGTAATTGTATCCCGGGCCTTGCCGGATGTGCGGGACGGCCTTAAGCCGGTACATCGGCGGATTCTTTACGCGATGTGGTCAATCGGCCTTAAACCGACAGCTAAATTTAGAAAATCAGCCAATGTAATTGGTGAAGTGCTTGGTAAATATCATCCTCATGGCGACACCGCGGTCTATGACTCTATGGTTAGAATGGCCCAGGTTTTTTCTTTGCGTTATCCGCTGGTAAAAGGCCAGGGGAACTTTGGCTCCATGGACGGGGACCGGGCGGCTGCCATGCGCTATACCGAAGCCAAAATGAGCGCTATTGCCGAAGAATTGTTGGCTGATATAGAAAGGGACACGGTTAATTTTTCGCCCAACTATGACGGCTCGCAAAAAGAACCCCAAGTAATGCCTTCCCGGTTGCCTAATTTGCTCTTAAACGGCACCATGGGTATTGCCGTGGGTATGGCAACCAATATTCCCCCGCATAATTTAAACGAAATAATTGATGGGATTGTTTATTTGATCGATAATCCAGGCGCCAGTACCGAGGACTTGATGCAGTTTGTTAAGGGTCCGGATTTTCCAACCGGCGGAATAATATATAATCAAAATGATATTCGCCAGGCTTTTGCCACCGGCAAGGGCGGTATTGTCCTGCGCGGCCGGGCTGAGATCAAAGAAGACAAGTCAAACCAGTATCAAATAATTATTACCGAAATTCCGTACCAGGTGAATAAAGCTACGTTGGTAGAAAAAATTGCTTTTTTGGTAAAAAGTAAAAAATTGGAAGGCATTAGAGATTTGCGTGATGAGTCGGATAAAGATGGCGTCCGGATCGTGGTTGATCTTAAGCGGGATGCCTACCCCAAGAAAATATTAAATAGTTTATACAAAAATACCCAACTACAGGAAACCTTTCACGTTAATATGCTGGCTTTGGTTGATGGGATACAGCCGAAAGTGCTGACATTAAAGATGGCTCTGGAAGAATATATTAAACATCGAACAGAGGTGGTAACTCGCCGGACGCAGTTTGACCTTAGAAAAGCCAAGGCGCGGGCTCATATTCTGGAAGGTTTAATGATCGCGCTTAAGAATATTGACGCGGTGATCAAAACCATTAAAGCCAGTAAAGACAAGGATGTGGCTCGGGCGAATTTGATGAAAAAATTTAAGCTTAGCGAAAAGCAGGCGGTTGCAATTCTTGAGATGAGGCTGCAGAATTTAGCTAATTTGGAAAGATTGCGTATTGAAGATGAGCTAAAGGAAAAAAAGAAACTAATTAAAGAGCTGGAAGCGATACTTAATTCAAAAGCACGAATTAAGAAAATAATCAAAGACGAACTAAGCGCTATCAAAGATAAATACGGCGATGAGCGGCGTACCCAGGTAGTAGCTCGCGGCGTTAAAGATTTTTCTATGGAAGATCTGGTGCCGAATGAAGAAGTGGTTGTGTTTATGACGCGTGATGGTTATATCAAGCGGGTGACGCCGGACACCTTTAAGAGCCAGCACCGGGGCGGCAAGGGCGTGATTGGCCTTACCACCAAGGAAGAGGATATGGTTGAATTTATGTTTACGACTTCAACGCATTCGGATATTCTTTTCTTTACCACCAGGGGCCGGGTTTTTAAGCTCAAAGCCTATGAGATTCCCCAGGCTACAAGAACGGCCAAGGGTCAGGCGATTGTTAATTTTCTTGAGCTTGGCCACGGCGAGCAGGTAACTTCTACTTTGCCTTTGGATAAAATAAGTAATGCACATTTTCTTTTCTTTGCTACCGAAAAGGGCCTGGTGAAAAAAGTTAAACTGGAAGCGTTTGCCAATGTGCGGCGCTCGGGCCTGATCGCGATCAAAATAAAACCGGAAGATAGGCTGATCTGGGCCAAGCCCACTAGTGGGAAAAATGAAATACATTTAATTACGGCTAAGGGCCAAGCGATTCGTTTTAGAGAAACCGATGTCAGACATATGGGCCGGAACGCAACGGGGGTGTTTGGAATTCGGCTTAAAAAAGATGATACGATTGTTGGCATGGGCGTGATAAAGACAGATAAAGAAAAGTTAAAGAAAATTCAGGTAGTCACCGTAATGGAGCAGGGCTATGGCAAACGAACCTCAATTGGTTTTTACAAGGTACAGAATCGGGGCGGTTCCGGGATCAAGACGGCCAAGGTAACCACCAAGACCGGTCAGCTGGTAAATGCTTATGTACTAAACGCGGAAACCATGAAAGATAAAGATTTGATAATTATTTCAAATAATGGCCAGGTAATACGCTTGCCTTTTAAATCAGTCAACCAGCTGGGGCGCGATACCCAAGGGGTGCGGTTGATGCGCTTTAAGGATGGTAATGATAAAGTAGCTTGTGTATCCTGGATTTAATTTTTGACTTAAATTTTCAAATTTGTTATTGTAGTATTATTATTTGAAAAATAACCAATTCATGTTACGCGTTTATTGCGTAAACGAAACTATAATTAACGTAATTTAAACAAAAATACTAAGATAAAACTTATTTTTATCCTTATTTTTGTTTAAATTACATTAATTATAGTTTCTTCCAAGGTAAAAATGTTTAGTGCGTAAGGTGAATTAATAAAATTATTAATAATTATAACTCTATGAAGAAAATTATATTTTTAGGCTTAATACTAGTGGTTGTGGCAACCGGTTGTACTAAGCTTGGGTCCAAAACTACTGAAAAGGTTTTGACTTTGGAAGAGGCCAAGGCTAAGGCGGTTGAATTTGTTAACACAAATTTAATGCAGCCCGGTTCAACCGTATCCATCAAAGAGGCAAGTGAGGAAGATGGAATGTATAAACTCGTGATTAATATGTCCAGCGGGCAGGAAGTCACCTCTTACATTACCAAGGATGGTAAGAAATTTTTCCCGCAAGTAATGGACATCGCTGAGATAGAGGGTAAGAATCAGAACGCCGACCAGCCAGATAGCCAGCCCCAGGCAGCCGCCAATGTTCCTAAGGCCGAAAAAGCCAAGGTTGAGCTTTTTGTAATGAGTCATTGTCCCTATGGCACACAGATCGAAAAAGGAATTTTGCCGGCAGTTAAAACGCTGGGCGATAAGGTGGATTTCGAGCTTAAGTTTTGTGACTACGCAATGCACGGCAAAAAAGAGCTGGATGAGCAGCTTAATCAGCACTGTATTCAGAAAAATGAGCCCAATAAATTATATTCTTATTTAGATTGTTTTTTAGAGGCTGACGATGGTGCCGGTTGCTTGATTAAAACCAAGATTAATACCAGCAAGTTAAATGTTTGTGTTAAGGCAATTGACCAGGAATATAAAGTTACTGAATTATTTAATGATAAAAGTACCTGGACTAGTGGCCGTTTTCCGCAATTTAATGTGGACAAGACTGATGTTACCAAATATGGCGTTAAAGGATCGCCTGGCTTGGTGATAAATGGCGAAAAAATTTCTTCCGGGCGCGACGCAGCCTCACTTTTAAAAGTAATTTGTAACGGCTATGAGAATCCGCCGGCTGAATGCTTAACCGAGCTTTCTAGTGCTGCCCCATCGCCGGGATTTGGCGGCGGAACCGGTAGTGACACGGCTGCTGGTTGTGGAACCTAAGGGGATTTTATTGAGTTTATATAACACAGAAGAGGCAACTACAAAGTTGCTTCTTTTGTTTGACAAAAAAGCATAAAAGATACAAAATACAAGTATAAAAAGCAACAATAACCAAGATACAATAACCAAAAAATATCCAATAATCAATTTTCAAATAACCAAATAAATTTTTTAGTTATTGATGTTTGATTATTTTTTGGTTATTGTATCTTGTGATTTGATTATTAATTGTTATTATGGCTTTAATTTTTGACATTGAGACCGTGGGGTGTGATTTTGAAGCTTTGGATGAGGTGACAAGGGCCAATTTAACCCGTTGGATCAAGCGGCAGGCCGGAGATGACAAGGGTAAATATCAAGCAGCTTTAACCGACTTAAAGGAAGGGCTGGGGTTTTCGCCGCTTACCGGGGAGATTGTGGCAATTGGTGTTTTTGATACAGAGAAAAACAAAGGCGTGGTTTATTTTCAAACGCCGGCCGCTGAGAGCAAGGAGTGGCGAGATGGTAGTTTTATCTTTAAGCCCAAAACTGAGAAAGAAATGATTACTGCTTTTTGGCAAGGTGCTAGTAAGTATAATACTTTTGTTAGTTTTAACGGCCGTTCCTTTGACGTGCCGTTTATTCTTATCCGTGGTGCTAAGTATAAAATTAAGCCAAGCAAGAATTTGATGGCCAACCGCTATCTTCGTTTTCAGCAAACGGCTGTAAAACACATTGACCTCTTTGACCAGCTCTCTTTCTATGGCGCGGTCCGCCGCCGCGGCAATCTGCACCTCTACTGCCAGGCCCTGGGCATTCGCTCACCCAAAACCTCGGGCATTACCGGGGACGATGTAGGGGGCTTGTTTAAAGATAAAAAATACAAAGAAATCGCTGAATACAATTCCTGGGATCTGGTGGCGACTACGGAGTTGTATGAGAAATGGAGGAAGTATATATGAACTTGCATTATTTATGTATTTATGATAAAACTATAGTACTTAATGTTATTTTTGCTAGCGCAAAAAGCCCCACTCCAACTTGGGCACATGCGAATAAATAAATCCCGGTTT
>JAUVLY010000076.1 GCA_030600505.1 Candidatus Falkowiibacteriota bacterium | reverse complement strand
TGCATAATTATGCTTTTCTTTGATTCAAATAAATATTCAATCGGATCTTCCAATGTAATAATATGAGCAAAACGATTATTATTAATATAATCAACCATCGCCGCTAAGCTGGTAGACTTACCACAACCAGTCGGCCCGGTCAAAAGAATTAACCCTTGCTTTAAATCAAGTAAATTATAAACTATCTTAGGCATGCCTATTTCGTCCAGGCTGGGAATATGTTCGGAAATAACCCGTGCCACCAAGCCCATATTGCCTTTTTCAAAATGCAAATTAACGCGGTAACGAAAATCGTCCATGCCGTAGCCAAAATCCAACTCTTTACTGGTCTTAAAACGCTCCAGGTCATTAGCGCTTAACATTTGAACAATCATAGCCTCCATCTCTTTGGGCAAAACTTTATTTTTTTCTTCCAAATATTTTAAGTCTCCGTCAATCCTAATGACCGGCGGTATTCCTACCACCAAATGTAGATCTGAAGCCTTTTTTTCGGCCGCGATTTTTAAAAGTTCTTTTATAGTCATATGGTTACGAATTACAAATTTTTTACAAATTTACGAATAAATTATAATGTAATTTTTAAATAAACAATATTTGTAGCTTAATTATAGCACAAAAAAACCCAACGTCATACGTTGAGCTTTTTATCTTTTTGTATTTGTAAATTCGTACAGATTCGTAATTCGTAACCTACCATTTATTTTTTTTTATACCTTTGTCAGCGGCATCCACCTGAGCTTCTTGTTTACTGGAGCCGCGGCCGCGGCAAACCAGTTCATCGCTCAAATATAAACCGACTTCAAAAAATTTGTCATGGTCCGGCCCGGTTTCACTAAGCACCTTATAGTGCGGAGTTGTTTTATAGAGTTCTTGGGCTTTTTCCTGGAATTTTGATTTGGGATCAAGGTACAATTCGTTCTCCAAAATATTTTCCAATTTGGAAATAATTTTCTTGTGAACAAACTCGGAGGATTTCTTAATCCCCTGGTCCAGATAGATCGCGCCGATCAAAGCTTCGACCGCGTTAGCCAAAATATATTGTCTGGCCTTTGAATTACTGTCCTTGGCTTCCCCGCGGGAAAGATAAAGATGGCCCTCCAGTTCTACTTCCTGCGCAACCAAGCAAAGCATTTTGGAATTAACCAAACTGGCGCGCCAATTGGTCAGATCCCCTTCCGGAGTTTTAGGAAATTTAATAAACAAATGCTCGGTTACTATAATTTCGAGTACTGCGTCACCCAAAAACTCCAACCGTTCATTATGCGGCAGGCCAAAACCCGGGTTTTCATTTAAATAGGACCGATGAACCATTGATTGGCGCAACAAATCGATGTTTTTGAACTTAACACCTACGCTCTTTTCGAGCTGCTTGAGATCATTCATGATAGTATGAATGGCTATATTGTGATATCGCTATATTGAACCGACTACCGGCCATATAACCATAATAACCATATAACCATATATTAATTCGCATGCTTGCCCGCCGAAGCTTTAGCGTAGGAGGGTCCCGCATTCGTAGTGCGGGTCTCGCGCCTGTCCTGAGCTTGTCGAAGGGCTAGCGAGATAACGTTATTTTTTCTCCTTCTCTTCTTCTTTAAGCATATCCTTATAGATCGCGCCCAGAACTCCGTTAACAAATTTACCGCTTGATTCCGAACCAAATGTTTTGGCGATCTCAATCGCTTCATTGATTGCCACCTTGGCCGGTATTTCCTCATTAAAAATCAATTCATACACTCCAATCCGAAGAATATTCCGGTCAACGACCGTGATCTGGTCCAAAGGCCACTCGGTAGCGTACTTGGTAATATAAGCGTCAATTGCTTCTTGGTACTTAAGCACGCCATTAATAACATCATGGACAAAACCATGGTCTTCAAATTGGGGAGCAAAACTTTTAAAAACGCCGCTTATCAGGGGCTCCAAATTAGCTTCTTTTTTGCCATGAAAATCCCAAAGAAACAGGGCTTGCATCGCGATAGTACGAGCTAAGTGTCTATTAGACATCTCCTTAGTTGATTAGTTGCTTAGTTAATTAGTTACTTAGTCAAGCTACTGAAAAAATAAACTATGTAACTACGTAACTATGTAACTGCTAATTAACAAATATAATATTAATAAAAAGGAATTAATCAATTATTCTTTTTTCTTTTTCTCTTTTATCTTAATAACTTCTTTACCTTTATAGGTGCCGCAAAACATACAGGCGGTATGCGGCCTAATACTGCGGCCACATTGGGCGCATTTGGTTAAGGTTACGGTCGCAAGAGCGTGGTGTGAACGACGCCGTCCAGTCGAACCAGGAGTTCTTCTTTTCTTTGGTACAGACATAATTTGTGAATATCCTAAAAATTTATAAATTTATTATAACTTAATATAATCAGATACAGTATAAAAAGTCAAGTTTTTTAACTTATCAACATCGCATCACCGTATGAATAAAAACGATATTTCTTTTTTATTGCTTGTTGATATGCCTTATCAATATTTTCTTTACCAGCCATAGCACTTACAAGCATAAGCAGCGTAGATTTCGGCAAATGAAAATTTGTGATCATCGCATCAACGATTTTGAATTTATAGCCAGGATAAATAAAAATATTAACCCAAGAATTATAGCTTTTAGCTGTTAGCTTATAGCTTTTTGGATTATTAAAAAATGATTCAAGTGATCTCACTGAAGTGGTACCGACAGCAATTATTCTTTTATTCTCTTTTTTTGCTTTTTTTATTTTATCTATCGTGTTCTTTCCAATCTCAACAAACTCTGCGTGCATCTTATGCTTGGTAATATCATCGGTCTTTACCGGCGCAAAAGTCCCCAGCCCGACATGAAGAGTAATGTATTCGATTTGCACGCCTTTATTTTTAAATTTCTGAATTAACTCCGGCGTAAAATGAAAACCAGCTGTCGGCGCCGCCACCGACCCGATTTTATCAACATCTGCATAAACGGTCTGATAATTATTCTTATCATCATCATTATTATTAATTATTAATTTTTCATTTTTAATTCTTTTTATATACGGCGGCAAAGGTGTTTGCCCAATTCTCTCTACTACTTTCATCATTTCTTTATTACTCAAATTAAACTTAATCTCCCAAGTAGAGTCTTTATTGTCTTTTTTTAAAATACATTCCAGCTTTTTATCAAATTCAATTTCTAATCCAACCCTGACCCGTCTCCCACCAACTAAACATTGCCATATCTCCCCCGTATCGCCAAGACGCCCCACCGGGACGTCTTTACGGCGCGAACGCAATAAAAACACCTCCACCTTGCCGCCACTTTCTTTGCGTTTGCCTATCAACCTGGCTGAAAAAACCTTAGAATTATTCATAACCAGCACATCTCCCTTTTTTAAATAATCAATGATATTGTAAAATTTTTTATGCTCTAACTCGTTGTTTTGTTTATCCAAAATTAATAACCGCGAGTGGTCTCGCGGTGTTGTGGGTTCTTGCGCGATCAATTCACGCGGTAAATTATAATCAAACTCACTTAACCTCATACCATGAGATTTATTATATATTATTTTTTTCCTCATTCTGAATCTCCCGCTTCTTGCGTTCGACTAGTTTAATTATCATATCCCGGATTTTATTGGGGTTAGGGATTTGGCGGAAATTAAAGCGCTGTTTAGTGCCAGCGGTTTGCACATAGACGTTGCCGTAGCGTAGAATAGTCGGGAAAACCCCGTGCACTTCACTGGTAACATCCTGAATGCGGAATATTTTATGCTCGCTAATTACCCGGGAAAAAAATCCTTTTTGTTCTATATCTATAATCCGTTCGTTTGTAATCAGCCAAACATCCAAATAATAATCAATAAAAGAAAAAAAGAAGAATAACCAGATGAATAAATAATACGCGCTGGTACCAAGAACCATTAAGGGATATGTTATTTTGCCACTCAAAAACTGAGGCTGTGACATCGCAATCACGAAAAAAAGAATAAACGGCAAAATTGTCAGGAGAACAAAAAACGCGATCTTTTTGAGCAAGATAAAAATATCTTTCCTAATAATCTTAAGAATTTTTTCATTGGGTAATTGATTGGGAAGTCGATATTTTGAAAGCATATATTTTTAGTATACTGGGAAACTTTGATTATCAATACTTGGTCCTGACCTTTGTCCAAAAATGTCTATTTGTAACTGCCAGTCAATCTGGCCAATAAACGCGGCCGATGTCATCAATATTGCTGCGGCCACTGCTAAAAAAATTATTGTTAAAAGCAAGGTGCTAGCAGTCTTAAAACCGAACTTAAGCATATGGTAAACCGCAGTTAAAATAAAAACCAACCAGATTGCCAAAAATCCGTAGTAAATGTATAGAAAGAT
>JAUVLY010000117.1 GCA_030600505.1 Candidatus Falkowiibacteriota bacterium | reverse complement strand
TGTTATTTATTTGTTATGTATTATTTGGTGCTTACATCAAACAAATTGAAAAAAAATCTCATATACGATTAACGGCGGGAACAACACCCAACATACCACTAAAGCCGTACAGACAATCAGCCAAAACAACATAAACAAACTCCTAAAAATTATCTGAACCAGACGCATAAAAATACTTATCAACCGGCCTTGCCAATCGTGCTGCCCATACATTGGCTTCCAAAAATTCTTTACCCAGACCCGAAGCGCTAAGCCCTTTTCCCGGTATTTGAGAAAATTAATAAGCCCCTTAAGCACCTGGAAAAATCCCCGTGAGTACCACCAGAAAGGAAACATAATAATATCACGGGCAATCTCACCGAGAATTTTTAGACTATACATGTAGAAATTGTTAGTAAGCATTTTGTTTAGAAAACAAAAAACAGAAAACAGACGATAGAAGAAATTTTTCGTCCATTTTGATATTTCTCATAATTAAATAAATTATAACATTTTTTACTGTTAACTGGCAAATGCTTAATCTTGACAATTATTTGCCTTGTTGTTATACTATCTTTATTGTTTAAAAATAAGTACAAACAGTCTACTTGAAAAATCATCTTAAGGCAGATTTGTAATTCTGCTTTCTGTTTTCTGCTTTCTGTTTTCTAACAACATATGGCTCACAAAAAAGCTGGCGGCAGCGCCGGAAATTTAAAAGATTCAAAAGGCAGGCGTCTCGGCGTTAAGCTTGGTGATGGACAATATGCTAAGCAAGGCGCGATTATTATCCGCCAACGCGGCACCAAGTACCATCCCGGAGATAATGTAAAAAAAGGCAGTGACGACACTCTTTTCGCCACCGCCGCGGGATTGGTTAAATTCACCACTAAAAAACTGCTTAAATTCAATAATCAATTGAAGCAAACAAAGATTGTTAATGTAGTACCGATTAAATAGGAAAAAATAAGAAAAATAAGAATAAAAAAAATAAGATAAAACAGAGCTACCCGCTCTGTCTTATTTTTCTTATTTCCCTATTTTTCTTTTTATTCTTATTTTTTTATTTTCTTATTTTTCTTATTTCTGCCAAGACAAACCCGAACAAACTCTACAAACAAAGGATGCGGATCAAGCGGGCGGGAAATATATTCGGGGTGAAACTGGGTACCGATAAAAAACGGATGGTCGGTAATTTCCACGGCTTCTACTATCTTTCCATCCGGGCTGGTACCGGCAATAATCATACCATTCTTCTCAAACTTAGCCCGGTATTTATTGTTAAATTCATAACGATGGCGATGGCGCTCACTAACTACCTTTTTATTATGAAACTTAGCATAGCTCTCGGCCATACGCGTACCAGGGACTATCTTGCAAGGCCAGCCACCCAGCCGGATAGTGCCGCCATATTGCTTCTTGGCAATCAATTCCTTTTGCTCGGGCATTATATGAATTACCGGATGCGGTGTTTTGGGGTCGCATTCTTCACTGTTGGCGCGCCTGAGTTTCATTACGTTCCGGGCAAACTCAATTACCGCCATCTGCATACCATAACAAAGCCCAAAATACGGTAGGCCTTTTTCGCGGCAATATTTAATCGTCTTGATCTTACCCTCGCTACCGCGCGAGCCCCAACCCTGGGGCACGATCACGCCGTCGTATTGCGCTAAAATTTTAATCCCCTTTTTCTCAATTTCTTCGGTATATATCCAGTGTAAATCCGGTTTGCATTTATTTGCTATTGAGGCATGGCGAATCGCTTCTATTACCGAAATATACGAATCGGTCAAGCAGAAATCACCGGTCGCAAAATATTTCCCGACAATGCCGATTTTAACTTCCTTTTTCGGTTGTTTTACCGCCTGCGCGATTCTTCGCCACTCGCTCATATCGTCTCTGCGCTTTTTAAGGCCGAATTTATCCAAAATCCGATCGCCCAATTTATCTTTCTCAAAATTAATCGGTACATCATATATTGAATCAATATCCGGAGCCGAAATCACGTCCTCTTGCTTAACATTGCAGTGGATAGCGATCTTTTTGCGGCGTGGCGCGTCAATCGGCAGTCTGGCGCGGGCAATAATAAAGTTTGGCTGAATCCCGGCGCTGTTCAAATTCCGAACCGCGTGCTGGGTCGGCTTGGTTTTCATCTCCCCCACTTTGGCCGGAATCGGCAGATAAGACACCATCACAAACAGTACATCGTCCGGATTCTCCATTTTCATATAGCGAGCCGCTTCAAGAAACAATAAATTCTCATATTCCCCGGCTGTGCCGCCTACTTCAATTACCATTATTTCGGATTTGGTTTTCTTGACCGCCTCTTCTATACGGCGGCGAATCTCCATCGGCACATGCGGCACTACCTGCACGCATTTCCCACCATATTCAAGATTCCGCTCTTTCTGAATCACGGTCTGATAAACCCGGCCGGTGGTCATATAATTCTCCCGGTAAATATTTTGATTAAGAAAACGTTCATAGTTACCGATGTCCTGGTCGGTTTCGTCGCCGTCTTCGGTTACAAAGACCTCACCGTGCTCAACGGGATTCATTGTACCGGCATCAACATTAACGTAGGGGTCAACTTTTATACAGCTAACCCGATAACCTTTGGATAACATAATCCGGCCAATAGAGGCCGTGGTTACGCCTTTTCCAACCCCGGAAAGAACGCCGCCAACCACAAAAATAAATTTTGTTGAAGGTTTTTTCTT
>JAUVLY010000147.1 GCA_030600505.1 Candidatus Falkowiibacteriota bacterium | reverse complement strand
TTGGTGGCTGAAGAATCGGTTGAAGCTTTGGCTACGATAGTATATGAGGATGAAGCCTTCCGCCGCGGAAAAGAAATAGTCAAAACTTTGCGCGACCACTTGCCCAAACAGATGTTTGTTATTAAGTTGCAGGCAACGGTCGGCGGCAAAGTAATCGCCGGTGAGCGCTTGTCCGCCATGCGGAAAGATGTTACCGCTAAGCTCTACGGCGGCGATGTCACCCGGAAGCGAAAACTTTTGGAAAAACAAAAGAAGGGTAAGAAAAAAATGATGGCCGCCGGCAAAGGCAGCGTGGAAATTCCTAGTGATACTTTTGTTAAAATACTAAAAAAATAACGTTATTTCGCTTCGCGAAAGCCCCTCTACGAATGGGGCACATGCGAATAACAAGGGAAGACATGAAGAAAAAAACAATAAACAAAATAGTTTGGATATTCTTGTCCGGTATGATCATATTCACAATGGTTCTGTGGACCATCGGAGCGGCTTTTATTTAGATTAAAAATAAATTAATATAACATGGAGAAAAAATGGGAAATTAAGGAAAAATTCCCTGATGATTTTAAGATTGCTGATAAAAATTATCATGATATAATTTGGCAATTACTTTGGAATCGGGGGATCAAAGAGCCAAACGAACAAGAGAAGTTTTTTAAGCCTGATTTGGAAAGGGATTTGTTTGATCCATTTCTTTTTTCCGGAATGGAAAAAGCAGTAGAGATAATAATTGCCCACGTAAAAAAGCAAAATAAGATAACGGTTTACGGTGATTACGATGCCGACGGGGTAACTTCCAGTGCTTTGATGGTGGAAATTTTGTGTATTTTGCGGGCCGAAGTTGATATTTATATCCCGCATCGGGTGACTGAGGGTTACGGGCTGAATAAGCAAGCCGTGGAAAAAATAGCCAAGTCCGGGACTAAGCTGATAATCACGGTTGATAACGGTATGCGCGGCAAAGAAGAGGTTGAACGAGCCAAAGAGCTGGGCATGGAAGTAATAATAACGGATCACCACCCAGCACCGGCGAGCAAAGAGGAATGGCCTAATTGCTTAGTGATTGATCCGGTAGTACCGGGCGAGGATTATCCGGACAAAACTTTAGCGGGTGTGGGTGTGGCTTTTAAGTTGGCCAGCGCTATAATCCGCAAGTCTAAACTTAGTGAGAATGATAAACAAAAGTTAGAAGTCAGATTGCTTGATTTGGTGGCGATCGGCACTGTAGCCGATTGCGTCAGCCTGTTAGGGGAGAACAGAATATTAGTTAAATTCGGATTGGAAACACTGAACGAAACCAAGCGCAAAGGCATAAAAGAATTAATAGCGGTTGCCGGTTTGAATAAAAACAGAATTATAGACACTTGGAATATCGGGTTTCAGATTGGTCCGCGGCTTAATGCCGCCGGGCGCATGGGCCGGGCCAACACTGCCTATGAGCTGTTAATAGCCAGCGACATTTCCGAGGCCAGGTCTTTAGCTGATCAATTGAACCAAAGAAATATTGAAAGGCAGCAGATAACCGGGGAGATACTTACTGAAGTTGAGAAACAGATTGACCCTGAAAGTAAAGACAAAATAATTATCGGGATTTGCCCGGATAATAAAAGTGACAATAAAGATGATTGGAACGAAGGAGTAGTCGGTTTGGTCGCGGGCCAGGTAGCCAGCAAATATAATTTACCGACTTTGATAATTACCAAAACCGAGACCGGTTTTAAAGGCTCAGGCCGCAGTGTAGCGGATTTTAATTTGATCGCCGC
>JAUVLY010000086.1 GCA_030600505.1 Candidatus Falkowiibacteriota bacterium | reverse complement strand
CCCTCTCCTGTCTAGGAGAGGGGCTGGGGGAGAGGGAGGGGGGGGGTAGGGGGAGAGGGATGATTAGCGAAGAAGAGGGATGATTTACGCTTTCCTCAATTTAATCCCCACTTCCTTAAGCTGTTTGTCGCTGGCGCCGTGCGGTGAGTCCATCATTAAATCGCGGCCTTGGCCGTCCTTAGGAAAAGCGTATATATCACGGATTGAATTAAGCTCCAGGAGAGTCATGAGTATTCGGTCTAAGCCCGGGGCATTGCCGCCATGAGGCGGGGCGCCATATTCAAAGGCCTGAATCAAGGCACTAAATTTTTGATCTACTTCATCACGCGTGTAACCGGCTATTTCAAAAGCCTTATACATTACCCGAGGGTCATGGTTCCTGATCGCGCCAGAACTGGCCTCAAAGCCATTGAGTACCAAGTCAAATTGATAAGCTTTGATGGTAAGCGGGTCTTCTTTTTCTAAAGCTTCCATCCCCCCTTGCGGCATTGAAAATGGATTATGATCAAAGTCAATTCGTCCGTCTTCTATCTCAGACATTGAGAACATCGGAAAATCAACTATCCAACACCAAGCGGCTTGCTTGGGATCTTTAAGACCCAATTTTTTAGCACTTGCAGAGCGCACAGCGCCCAGGGCCGCGCAAACTATTCCCCACTTGTCCGCGCCAAAAAATATAATATCACCCGGCTTGGCCTTGGTTTCGGCAACGATCTTAGCGGCTAATTTATCACCAAGAAATTTAACAATTGGCGATTGCAATTTATCTTTATGTACCACAATATAGGCAAGACCTTTGGCTTCGTTGTCATTAGCGATATTGGTAAACTCATCGATTTCTTTGCGCGTAAATTTAGCGCCGTCTTTAATTTTTAAAGCATGTACAACATATCCCGGCTTGGCTGCCATATCGGCAAAAACTTTAAAGCCACAACCCTTAACCAAATCCGTGACCGGCTGAATCTCCAAATCAAAACGAAGATCCGGTTTGTCTGAGCCATATTTATTCATTGCTTCCAGATAAGGAATTTGCAAGAAACGGCCATCTTTAGTTAGATTAATTATTTTTTTATCACTAAACTTCTCTGTCAACTCCTTCATTAGCGGTTCCATAGTCTCAAGGATGTCTTCTTGCTCAGCAAAACTCATCTCCATATCAAGCTGGTAAAATTCGCCGTAATGCCGGTCCATTCGCGTGTCTTCATCCCGAAAACAAGGCGCGATCTGAAAATATTTATCCATTCCGCCAACCATTAAAAGCTGCTTAAATATTTGCGGTGCCTGGGGCAGAGCATAGAACTGGCCCTGATGAAGCCGGGAGGGCACTAAAAAATCCCTTGCCCCTTCCGGGCTGGAGCTGGCCAAAATCGGCGTCTGCACTTCAGTAAAACCAAGCTTGCTCATATAAGCACGGCAATGCTGGATAAATCTATCTTTAAGGTCCAAGAGGTCTTGGAGTTCCGGCCGCCGTAAATCAATATAGCGATATTTAAGGCGGATATTTTCTTTGACCTCGATTTTTTTCTCTTCTTCCAACTCAAAGGGCGGGGTCTTGGATTGGTTTAACACTTCCAGCTCATCAACCTGAATTTCAATCTCCCCGGTCTTAAGCTTGGAGTTGACCATATCATTGGGCCGACCTACTACTTTGCCAACAGCCTTAATAACCCATTCACTTCTTAACTTTTCCGCTAGTGAGTGGGTTTTTTTATTTAACTCCGGGTCAAATTTAATTTGGGTCAAACCGTAGCGATCACGCAGGTCAATAAATATCACTCCGCCATGATCGCGCCAGCGATGTACCCAGCCAGCCAGCGTTACGCTCTCACCGACATTTTTCTTTTTTAATTCACCACAAGTGTGTGTTCTTAGCATAAATATGATAAATAAGAAAAATAAGAATAAAATGAATCTTATTTTTCTTATTTTATTATTTTCTTATTTTAACTTAGGGACGAATATATTATAGATTATTCTATCAACTTAGTCAAATATTTTACTTATATTAGAACAATTGCTATAATGAGTTTAATAGAAAGGAAATAAAGATGCCCAGAAACATACAATCTAATATCTGGAAACACGCAATTTTTTTAATTACCAACAAGCGAAATTTTACTGCTATTTTAGGCGCATATTACTTAACAATTCCAAACGTCACAACTCAGGAAATCGGAATTATTTTATTAGCAGGAAGTCTTAGCGGTTTTTTGTTTGAAATCCCCAGCGGGTATGTGTCTGACAAAATCGGGCACAAACAAGCATTAATATTAGGTAAATCATTATTAGTTTTATCTTCATTATTCCTACTTATTGCAAACAATATTCTATTTTTGATTCTCGCAAGCATCTTTATGAGCATCGCCTATTCTTTTTTCTCTGGAACTGGTAGCGCATTTATGCACGAAACATTGCGCGCTTTAAAAAAAGAAAAAAACTTTACTCATATAATGGGAAAAATACGTTCAATCGGCTACTTAGTACCCATAGCTCTTATTATCTTCATCCCGTTCCTAGTTAATATTAATATTAGACTACCTTTTGCTATTGCTTTGTTGATAGATATTATAGGACTATTGGCTGTGTTCTCTTATGTTAAACCAAGGGTATCTCAAGCAGACATTAAAGAGATTGGCGCTACAAATTTTAAAACAATATTAAAGCAGGCCTATCACATTGGTTTCATAAAATACGCGTTATTATTTGGAATTTTAAGTGGTTTTTTATTTTCTGTAAACGGCTTTAGAGCAGCATATCAATATTTTCTTCAAATCCCAATAATCTATTATGGAGTTTTTTTTGGTGCAGGGTTTGCTATAACATCAATACTCACTGCTTATAGTGGTAAAATAAAAGCAAAGATAACGCTAAACCGTATTCTGATATACCAAATAATTATTTTTGCTCTATTAATTTTTATATTAGGTTTTGTTTCTCTTTGGTGGATAGCTGTACTGACGTTTATCATCATTCTTGGTTTACAACAAGGGCTGATAACAATCAACGAGGGTTTTATGATGGACATATTGAAAGATGAAAAATTTAAAGCCACATTATTATCTGTACCTACGCAAATTCAAAAAATTACTACAGCCATTTTCGGCCTTGCGTTAGGAATAATTATAAAATATACATCATATAGGTTTGGATTTTTTATTACTGGATTTTCTCTTTGCGTTATATTGATCCCGTTATATATCCATATTTTTAAAAAAAGTATTTTAAGTAAAGAGTAAAATATTAAGCTTATTCACTATACAACTAGATTTTTATCTTTATTTAAATATTATATTTTATGGCCAAAAACAACAACCAAAATACTCATCTTGCTTTATTTAAAGGCAAAAGGATAAGGAGGACTATTTTTCAAAAAGAATGGTGGTTTTCGGTTGTTGATGTAATTCAAATACTATTAAATCAACCAGATAATCTAAAGGCTAGAAAATATTGGAATAAACTTGCTCAAAGGCTAAAAGATGAAGGAAGCGAGGTGGTGACAAATTGTCACCAACTGAAATTAGAGGCTAATGATGGCAAAAAATACGCAACTGATTGTGCTAATACTGAGGGAATGTTCCGCATTGTCCAGTCAATCCCCTCGCCAAAAGCTGAACCATTAAAACGCTGGCTGGCTAAAGTCGGCTATGAACGCATTCAGGAAATAGAAGATCCGGAGCTTGCCAGTAAAAGAACAAAAATGCTTTATAAGCTTAAAGGATATCCAAAAGATTGGATAGAAAAGCGCATGCGAGGCATTGCCATCCGCGAGGAACTGACCGATGAGTGGAAAAAACGCGGCGCTGAAACAAACCGCGATTATGAAATATTAACCGCCGAAATATCAGAGGCCACATTCGGAGTAAAGCCAAATGAATACAAAAAACTAAAAGGCTTAAAACGCCATAATCTGCGCGACCATATGGATGATTTTGAGCTGATATTAACTATGCTTGGTGAGAGAACCACAACAGAAATTCATCGCACAAAAGATACAAAAGGC
>JAUVLY010000135.1 GCA_030600505.1 Candidatus Falkowiibacteriota bacterium | reverse complement strand
ATTAGTAAATAACACCTATATAGATGCCTAAAAAACCAATTAAAAAACAATCAAAAAAAATACTTGCGAGCAAAACAAAAGTTAAGTCGAAAAAATCAAGCTCTGGCGCGGATTCAATTACTGTCCTGGAGGGTCTGGATCCGGTCCGGAAACGCCCGGGAATGTACATTGGCTCCACCTCGTCAACCGGCCTGCATCATTTGATCTGGGAGGTAGTTGATAACGGGATTGACGAAGCTATGGCCGGTTACGCAACTGAGGTAACTGTGGCCCTGCTTGATGACGGTATGGTTGAGGTTACTGATAACGGACGTGGTATTCCGGTTGGCAAACATAAGGTTACTGGAGTCTCCGCGCTGGAGACAGTTCTGACCAAGCTACATGCCGGCGGTAAATTTGGCGAGGGCGGTGGCTACAAAGTTTCCGGCGGCTTGCACGGCGTCGGTGTTTCGGTAGTTAACGCGCTTTCGGAATATTTGCGTGTTGAAGTATACCGCGAAAATAAGGTTTGGGAACAAGAGTACAGCCTCGGCAAGCCAAAGAAAAAATTGCGTTCAACCGGTCCATCCAGAAAAACCGGCACCAAAATTACCTTTAAGCCCGACACCAGTATATTTACAGTAACTGAATATAACTGGGGCAAAATTCTTGATCGTTTGCGCCAACAATCATATCTGACCAAGGGCATTACTATTACCGCGGCAGATAAACGAAGTGACCATAGGAAAAAATATTACAAATTTCATTTTGAAGGCGGAATAAAGGCTTATATCAAAACTTTAAACCGCAACAAAACAGTGAAGAATGACACCATTTTTTATATTGAAAAGGAAATAAATGATTCTCGTGTTGAAATTGCTTTGCAATATAACGACGAATACAACGAAACTGTCCTGCCTTTTGCCAATAATATTTATAATCTGGAGGGCGGCACCCATTTGATCGGCTTTCGCACCGCCCTTACCCGCACTCTTAACTCTTACGCGCGCGCGCAAAACATACTCAAAGAAAAAGACGAAAATTTAAGCGGTGAAGATTCCCGCGAAGGTTTGACCGCGATAATCAGTGTAAAGCTTACTGATCCCCAATTTGAAGGGCAGACAAAAGGCAAACTAGGCAATGCGGAGATGAAAACTTATGTTGAACAAGTTTTTGGCGAAGCTTTTGCCATATTTTTGGAAGAACATCCCAAGGAAGCCGCTCAAATTGTCGGCAAATGCATACTCTCGTCCCAGGCGAGAATGGCCGCCCGCAATGCCAGAGCCTCAATCCTTAGAAAAGGCGCCCTGGATTCTATGACCTTGCCCGGTAAATTATCCGATTGCTCAAGCCGTAAAGCCGAAGAATGTGAGCTCTATATTGTTGAGGGCGACTCAGCCGGTGGCAGTGCCAAACAAGGCCGCGACCGCCGTTTTCAGGCAATATTACCACTTAGGGGAAAAATCCTGAATGTAGAGCGAGCCCGTTTGGACAAAATGTTGGCTAACACGGAAATAAAAAACCTGGTAATTGCTTTGGGTACAAACATTGATGACCAACTGGATATATCTAAACTTAGATATCACCGCGTAGTAATAATGACTGATGCAGACGTGGATGGCTCTCATATCCGCACTCTGCTGCTGACTTTATTCTTTAGGCACTTTACCCCATTAGTAACCAACGGCCACTTATTCATTGCTCAGCCTCCGCTTTACCAGCTTAAAAAAGGCACGACCATAAAATATGCTTATACAGAGGAAGAAAAAGAAATAATAATCAAAGAAATGGGTGGAATAAAAGCAGAGGTTTCGGAAAATCCAACAGAAGAAGACGCTGAAACAGATACTAAAACCACGACCAAGAAACCTGCCCGTATTAATATCCAACGCTATAAAGGTTTAGGAGAAATAAACCCGGATCAACTCTGGGATACCACCATGAATCCGGAAACCAGGATGATGAAGCAAGTAACGGTTGAGGACGCGGCTTTGGCTGACTCAATCTTTGATATGCTTATGGGCTCTGATGTGGCCCCACGCAAAAAATTTATCCAAACCCACGCCAAGAAAGTCCAGAATTTGGATGTGTAGGGAGAAAGCAGAAAACAGATAACAGAAAACAGGATAGGACTTACGCCCTAGCTGTCATTGCGAGGCCGAAGGCCGTGGCAATCCCGTGATAAAAGCTTCTTTCACGGGATTGCCACGAAGCTTCGCTTCTCGCAATGACAATATTATTTCAAATTTTTTTAGCAAACGCGTAAGCTAAAAATAAAACAAGGTGTGAAAAACCTTGTTTTATTTTATGTTTATATTCTATTTTCTATTTTCTG
>JAUVLY010000094.1 GCA_030600505.1 Candidatus Falkowiibacteriota bacterium | reverse complement strand
AAATAGCCAAAGAATTAGGGGTGGAAGATAGAATATTTTTTGAAAAAAAAGTGGACAATAAAGAAATTCCGGCCTACCTTAAGGCCGCGGACATTTTTGTCCGGCCCTCGCTTTCGGAAGGGCAGGGGATAAGCTTTTTGGAGGCCATGGCCGCCGGCGTGCCGGTGATTACGACGCCGGTAGGCGGAATAGTTGATTTTCTTTTTGACTCAAAGAAAAATCCGGATAAAGCCCCGACCGGAATATTTTGTCAGCCGCGCGACCCGGATTCAATTGTAAAGGCACTTAATCGATATTTGGATAATTCCGCATTACGTGAAAAGATCATTGATAATGCCAAGACAATGGTTAAGGAAAAATATCAATGGGAAGGAATCGTGAAGAGAATCAAAGAGATATTTATTAAAACGATCAATACCTCACCCCCAGCCCCTCTCCTAGAGCAGGAGAGGGGAGATAAAATTATATAATGAATATAAAGCCGATAATAAAACCGATATTAAATAATTTTCCTTTCCTTTATGATTGGTTGCGGATTGGGACCGGAGGGACAATTAGCGCGCGCTATTGCTATAGTATTTGGCTGCGGCACTTAGTCAAGGCTCGCCAAGAAGGCTTGGCCGAGATTCCACGAGTCGTGGCTGAGCTGGGACCGGGTGATTCAATCGGCGTGGGTTTGGCGGCGCTGTTAACCGGCGCAAGTAAGTATTACGCTCTGGACTTGAAGAAGTACGCCAACACCAAAAGAAATTTAGAGATTTTTGATCAATTGGTGGAGTTATTTAAAAAGCGCGAACCGATTCCAGGAGATATTGAGTTAAATTTTGTCCGGCCCAAACTTGATTCATATGATTTTCCAGATTCAATTTTACCAGAGGGATATATGAATAGAATGTTGGACAAAGAAAGGGTTGCTACAATTAGGCGACTGGTAGAAGATGCGAGTGAGCAAATTGGCGCTAATATTACAATAAATCCCGCACCATGCGGGATAAAATATATTGTTCCTTGGGACAAAGAAGACAGGGTAAAAGAAAATTCAGTGGATTTTCTCTTGTCCCAGGCGGTAATGGAGCATGTTAAAAACCCAAACCACACTTATGAAGTTATTTATAAATGGCTTAAGCCGGGCGCTTACTTAAGCCAGGACGTGGATTTTCGCAGCCACAATATGACCTGGCGCTGGAACGCGCATTGGCGCTTTAATGCCTTTAACTGGCGACTGCTTGCCGGCCGACGCGACTGGGTAATTAACCGCGAACCGTATTCACGGCATTTGGAACCAATGGAGAACACAGGATTGGTATTAATAGCCGGCCAAAAAATAAAAGATGAGACCGGTATCAAGCGAGAAGAGTTAAGCGAAGATTTCGCATATTTAAGTGATGAGGACTTAGTTACTTCCGGGGCGTATATGTTGGCGAGGAAGCCGATTAATTGAAATGAATGCGTTGGAGCAAGGCCTCTGGCCTGCGACGTTCGAGCGATAAAATTTCGCGGGCGAGACGCCCGGCTCAAACAAAGGAATGTTGGAGCAAGGCCTCTGGCCTGCGACGTTAAAAGCTTCTAAATTCGCGGGCGAGACGCCCGGCTCAAACAGAAATGTTTAAAAGTAATCCACGTATACAAAAACAAATCATGATCAAGATAATAATAAAATTATTAAATCGGTATAAACTTTTGGTAAAGTTTGGAATTGCAGGCGTAATCGCGACCGCAACGCATTTTGTTTTGCTTATTGTATTAACCGATGTATTTGGCTTGTGGTATTTGATCTCTACCAGTTTGGCGTTCCTGGTCGCTTTTATGGTCAGCTTTTTTTCGCAGAAGTTCTGGACTTTCCGTGACACAAAAAAGACAGGAATGTATAAACAGATGGGCGGTTATTTTCTGGTAGTATCAAGCGGGATGGTGGTTAACGCGGTTGGCATGTACGCTTTGGTTGATTACGCCAATCTTTATTATTTAATTGCCCAAGTGATTATGAGCGCCTTAGTTGCGATTTATAATTTTTTAATGTATCGGTTTGTAATTTTTAAACGTGTCCGGGCCGAGGAAGCGGCCAGGAAAAACAGAGAAAAAATTTCAAGCACGAGAAAGATATTGATCGCGACCCCGATTTTTCCGCCTACTATTGGAGGACCGGCTACGTATTCCAAGATTCTGGCTGAAGAGTTAAGTGAGAGAGGGTGGGAGGTGGCGGTTGTAGCTTATTTAAAAAGAACACCAAATTACAAGCACCAAATTCCAAATAAATTACAAGCACCAAATACTAAATATCAAACATTTTTTATTAATAGTAATCAAAATATTATAAAAAAGTATTGGCAGTATTTTCGGGTTGTTTTTCGTTTGGCACCGGAGATGGATGTTGTTTACTGCCAAGACGCGGTTAATGCCGGTCTGCCGGTCTGCCTGGCTAGTTATTTGCGGGCCAAGTCATTTATACTCAAAATAACCGGTGATTATGCCTGGGAACATGCGAGTGAGTGCCATGGAGTAAACGACCGGATAGATGATTTCCAGAAGAAAAAATATAACTATAAAATTGAACTGATGCGTTATGTCCGCAACCGAGTAGCCAAACATGCCAAAAAGATAATCACCCCAAGTGAGTATTTAAAATCCATGATTGCGGGCTGGGGGACAGAGGAAAATAAAATTCAAGTTATCTATAACGCAGTGCCGCAAGCCAAAATTAGCGGCGACAGAGACGGATTAAGGGCCAGGTTCGGGCTTAAGGGTTTGGTAATATTAAGCGTCGCCCGCTTACTGCCTTGGAAAGGCTTTAGGGAATTAATTGATTTATTGCCTGCGCTTAAAAATGAGATTCCGGATATAAATTTGGTATTAATTGGCGAAGGCCCGGAAAGAAAGAATATTGAACAGCAGCTTAAGAATTGTGAATATAAAGACAAGATTAAATTCATTCCCAGTTTAGATCAAAATAAATTATGGCAGTACATGGAAGCGAGTGATTTATTCGTACTCTACACCGGTTATGAAGGCTTGCCGCATATTGTGATCGAGGCAATGATGATCGGCCTGCCGATTATTACCACTCGCGTGGGCGGTAATATTGAAGTTATAAAAAACAAAGATAACGGAATATTGGTTGACCATGGCAATGAGAATGAACTAAAGAACGCCATTATCCGGTTTAGCAAAGATAAAGAATTCAGCCGTCAATTGGCAGAGAACGCGAAATTAGGGTTAAACAAATTTAGTAAAGAGGGGATGATTGAGGAAGTTTTGAAGGTGTTCTAATGTAGGACACGCTCTTGCTGTCATTCTGAACTCCCGTAGGGAGTGAAGAATCCCGTGGATGTAGAGGCGAGATCCTTCACTCCGCTATCGCTTCGTTCAGGATGACAGGTAATTTTTAATCATTAAAGTGTGTAAGTTATAATATATTCAATATAATGGACAACAGCGAGAAGAAAAATGTATTGTTTATCAGCACCAAGGACTATGATTTGTCCCAGGAGGATAGCTCGCTTGAGAAAAAGTTTAAGGGCTTAAGTAAGGGTATGAACGTGTTTGTATTGGCGCGCGGCAGGGGTAGGTGGCATAAAAAGTACGGCACAAAATTT
>JAUVLY010000050.1 GCA_030600505.1 Candidatus Falkowiibacteriota bacterium | reverse complement strand
TTCAAAAAAATAATATCCCTGATACTCAATTATGTCCGTATCTGGGACAGACAAGCGGCTGACCGGGTGGATTTTTATATCACTAATTCACGTACTTCGCTCAGAAGGCTAAAAAAATATTATAAACGCGATGCTCCAATTGTCTATCCTTCTATTAATATTAATGATTTTTATGTGTCAAAAAAGCCCGCCGGCTACTATTTGGCCGGTTGCCGTCTGGTACCGTATAAAAGGATAGATATTGTGATTGAGGCTTTTAAGGAGTTGGGAAAACCGCTCAAGATATTTGGCGATGGGATAGATAAAGAGCGTTTGATGGAAATAAGCTCAGGCGCTGATAACATAGAATTCCTGGGGCGGGTCAGTGAAAAAGAAAAGGCCCGGCTTTATAGTGAGTGTGAAGCTTTTATCAACCCGCAGCTGGAAGATTTTGGCATTACGCCCTTGGAAGCCATGGCTTCGGGCCGGCCGGTAATCGCGCGAGACGCGGGCGGTTCGCTTGAAAATATTATAGAAGGGGAGACAGGCGTGTTTTTTAAGGAAGAATCGGCCGACGGGATAATTGAAGCGGTTAGAAAATTGGAAGCAATAGATATTGATCCAGACAAAATAAGAGAACACGCAAGCCGGTTCTCGGAGGAAAGATTTATGCGTGAAATAGAATCAATTATAGCCAGCGAATATAAGAAGTACAAGGAGGACTAAAAATCATGAAAATCGGAATTGATATCCGGGCGTTTATGGATGATAATTTTAGCGGTATTCCGGAATACACGTATAATTTGCTAAAGGAGATTTTTAGGCTGGATAAAAATAATCAATATACATTATTTTATAATTCCTTTGGTGATTTTAGCCGTCAAATCCCGCGCCTAGAGGCAGCTAATGTTAAAATTGTCCACACGGCTTATCCCAATAAAATTTTTAATAATGTTTTACAGCGGATTTTATATTGGCCAAAAATAGACCGGCTGCTCAATGTCGATCTTTTTTTTGTACCCAATATTGCCTATATTGCCCTTTCAACTAAGGCTCGGAGTATATTAACAATTCACGATTTGTCATTTCTTCGCTATCCCGAATTTTATTCTTCTAAGCGCCAAATGTGGCACCGAATAATGAATATTAAGAAAATGGCAAAACGTTTTGATAGAGTAGTGGCGGTTAGCGAACATACCAAAAAGGATATTATTGAACTCTGCGGTGTAGATCCCGGGCGAGTGAAAGTTATTTACTCCGGAGTGGGTGCGCAGTACCGGCCCTTGGCACCGGGAGACAGGGATTGCGAGCGGGTAAAAAAACACTATAATTTACCGGATAAATTTATTCTTTTTTTAAGCACGATTGAGCCGAGAAAGAATTTAAGCGGCCTAATTAAGGCTTACGTTTTGATGAGAAGTGAACATCCGGCCCTAAAAGACTATAAGCTTATACTGGCCGGTTCCAAGGGTTGGCGTTATAAGGAGGCTTTGCGTGTTTGGCAATTTTCCAAGTATAAAGAAGATATTAGATTTATTGGTTATGTTCGGCCCGAAGATAAGCCGGCGATTTATAATCTAGCCGGCCTATTTGCTTATCCGTCATTCTATGAAGGTTTTGGCTTTCCACCGCTTGAGGCCATGGCCAGCGCGACACCGGTTGTGACTAGTACGGTAAGCAGTTTGCCCGAAGTGGCCGGCGATTCTGCCTTGCTTGTTAATCCGGAAAACGCGCGCGAGATTGCCGACGCGATGGCCGCTGTCCTTAGTGATACAAAGCTGCGGGGAGAGATGGTGGTGGACGGGCTTAAACAATCCAAACGCTTCAGCTGGGAGGCCAGCGCCAAGGCTTACTTAGATTTATTTTCCTATTAGACTTTTTATTTGAATTTTGATAATATGTTATTATGTAAAAGATAAATATGTGGATAGCTAAGGCTTGACTAATAGAGATTAAAATATTCTAATAATAAACTACAAATAAAATTCTATGCCAGAAACAAAACCTTTAACTAAAACTAATATTTCTGCCAGCAAAGTGCTTAGCCGGTCCAGTAGTGGATTAGACTTTATTATTACCGGCTCCATTATGCTGGTTTTTTTCCTTTGCCCTTTGTTTTTTACCGGGTTAGTCGCCCAGGGAATTGGTTTTGAAAAAATGGTTCTTTTCTACTTCCTGGTGCTTATCGGGGTGGTTGCCTGGGTAACCAAGGGAGTAATTACGGGCGAATTAAAACTTAAGCGGACGCCCTTGGATATTCCGATTTTGGCGGCCTTGGTAATATTTGCCATATCAACGGTTCTTTCGGTCAGTACCAAAGATTCATTGATCGGTGCTTACGGCTCGGCCGCAAAAAGTTTTTCCGCGCTCGTAATCTTTGCTTTGTTTTATTATCTGGTAGTAAATAATCTAGACCTTAAAAAAATTAAAAAAGTATTTTGGTCACTTATTATTTCTAGCGGTTTATTGATCGTTTTTTCACTGCTGCAGCTAATGGAAATTTATGTTTTACCTTTTGAACTTTTAAAAAATCGGGGTTTTAACCCAATTGGCTCTTTGTCCGGTTTAACCATGTTCGTGCTCACGGTTTTGCCGCTCTTAATAGTCGCGGCCACGCAGACAAGGGAGCTAATGCCGCGCGCGAATAAAGTGCTCCTTGTTGTGATTAAAACTCTACTTGGCGCGGTGGCGATTGCCGGCTTGGCGATATTGGCCCTATTAAATGGATTTACATTTTGGCCGATTGGCATTGTTGGCTTGGTTATAGTGCTTATGTTTTTTCTCGCTAAGATCATCAAGGTGTCCGGTAATAATATGATCATACCTTTAGCGACATTTTTAGCCCTTATCATCCTTTTGGTGTTGGGTAACTTTAATCTCGTTAACATGGGGCTGCCGGCGGAAATCAGCCTTTCCCGGCAAGCTTCCTGGAATATTTCCAAATCAGCCGTCATGGAGAATCCAATATTTGGATCCGGACCCTCAACTTTTTATTATGATTTTGCCAAGTTTAAATCCGGTGAATTTAATAATTCCGCTCTCTGGAATGTCCGTTTTGATTCGGCCTCGGGTTCCTTGTTCGAGATATTATCCACTGTTGGACTGCTTGGGCTTATTAGCGTGATAGTAATTATTTTAATTTCATTGTCAGTTACTTTTCTTGCCCTTATTAAGACCGGCAAGGAGAACGAGCATTCCATCCTTTTGGGGCTGTTTGCCAGCTTAATATCAGTGTTGCTGTTTGCGATTTTGTTCGCGTTGAACAATGCTATGATACTCGTTACCATGCTGATCGCGGTGTTCGCGGTTGCTTCCAGCCTGGTAATGTATCCGGAAAAATTTAAAGAAGTTAAACTGTCTTTCCGGTCTTCACCTAAATTTGCCTTGGCTTTGGCCGCGATTTTCCTTTGCGTGAGTGCCGGAGTCGTGGTTCTCTTTACTATGGGACTGAAAATGTATTTAGCCGATGTGTACGCGCACCAGGCTCTGAAGGCCAATAAACCGGCGGAAAAAATACAAATATTGCAGCGGGCAGTAGCCTTAGCCCCTTATCAGGATGCTTATTATATTAATCTGGCGAATAATTATATGGCCTTGGCTAACCAGGCCGCCCTAAGCGGTAAAGCGCAAACCGATGTGGGGGTTAACCTTAGCCAGGCGATTGAGCAGGGTAAAATGGCAGTTGAAATATCCGGCAATCGGGCCAGCAATAACGAGTCCTTGGCCCTGATCTATGAAAACGCCAGTTTTTATACCCGCGGGGCGCTGGAATGGGCGGAACAGCTCTACAATAAGGTAATTGAGCTGGATCCGAAGAACCCGACTCCGCATCTCCGTATTGCTCTGGTAAATATGGCGCGGGCGAATGCCGAGACTGATCCGGAAGAAAAGAAATATTATATCAGCGAGGCGATCAAGAAATATGATGATTCAATCGCCAAGAAAGGTGATTTGGCCGCTGCTTATTACGGCAAAGCAATTGCTTCCGAAAAGCTGGGGGATATTGACGACGCGATCGAGCAGCTTAAGCGGGCTAGCCTGGTTGCCCGTAACAATCTGGATTACCGTTTTGAGCTGGGCCGGCTTTACTTTAACCGCGGTGTTTCACAGCCACAGATCGCCCAGGACGCCTTTGATGAGATCTCCAAGCAGGATTTAACCCCGGACATGGGTCCAACAAGCACAACTACGCCAACTACGGACCTTAGTGTTACACCGGAGCAGGAAACCGGCTCGGTGGTTAAGAAGAATAGCGATCTCCAGGCCGCGGAACAGATTTTCCTTTCTATCGTGGCCGCCAACCAGAACCATGCCAATGCCATCTACTCCCTGGCCGTGCTTTATCAAAAGACCGGGGAAACAGTTAATACGCAAGCTGCGGTTGACAAGCTTCTCTCAATCCTCAGGGACGAGGCCTCTATTGAAGCGGTTAAAAAGCAGTTTGCCGATATATTGGAATAAACCGCCCTTCTACCTCACCCCCAACCCCTCTCCTTCCCAAGGAGAGGGGAGAAAAAGGAGAGGGGAGTATATGATAACTTTTGTTTAAAATAATAGCGCCCATCCGTTACTAGCGATGAGCGCTTTTTTGTCTGGTTGAAGCTATAAGCTTCTTAGATATTTTGGGCATGGCTTGCGCCAGGCTTTATTATCCTTGGCATAGGCATTAATTTTGCCTATTTTTTTTCGCAGAGCTATAATTTTATCCGGCTGTAGATTAATAAGTTTTTTTGATTTTAGTTCCAAGAGTTCAAGCTCCATACGTCTTATGGTATAAACCATGTTGCAGGATTGCCCGTAGTTTGTTTTAATGTCCATGAAGATCTTTAAAAAAGCAGGGATCATGATTTCCAGTTTAACTACTTGATGATCTACTTTTTTGCGGCTCGTTCCCATGGTTATGATACAGATAATCGGCAGAATAATGGCGGAGACAATAATCAGGAAAATAATAATTATTGGATCAATAATAATGTTAAAAAACGGTTGCGCAGCCATTAAGCCGTTACCAGTACTATATGGAAGTATCTCAAATCCCATCGTTCACCTCCTTTTGTTTTAATGTTTTTTATTTTTTAGTCTTCTTGCGGCATGGCGCCTAGCATAGATTTTTCATGATCAGAGTGCTGGTTCATTGCAGTAAATATAACAATCGGCACTTCGACCATAAGAATTATTACGAAAATAATTTTACCCAGATCACCTAAGCTTAGAGTTAATTTTACAAACCAGACGATGTTGAGCATTATCAAGTAGACGATTAATAAAGTTGGCAAAACAGTATTAAGAAAAAAATTTTTGATTTTACCGCCTTCTTCATTACTATCTTTTTTATTTTTCATTTGTTCCTCCTCTGTTTAAGATGTTAAGAGCTAGCTCTATACCTAGTTTTAGTGATTAAATATAGTATTACAATAAATATTAGTAATTGTCAATGTGGCGCCAGGGGAGAAAAGAATAAAAGCCGTTTCGTTTGTTTATACAAAAGCGAAACGGCTCTTTTTTTCGCGAAATATGCTGATTATTTGGCGATTGGCCAAAAAATGGCGAGTATTATCACTATTAATGGGCCAATAGCCATAATGATTTTTCGCGTTTTGCCAAACCTTTTTTTAGAATTTAGCAAGATATAAGTAAATGGAAAAGCAATCGACAGCCAGGCGGCGCAGGCTATTCTTATTTCGGAAACCGGGTGGCTGAATAAAATTATTATAGGGATCAAGTCGCTCCAGATTATTGTGCTAACAATATTTACTATTGGCTTTGTTTCCATTATTTTCCTCCTTTCCAAAATGTTAAGGGCAAAGTTGTTTTTTATTATTTTAGTGAATTATATTACACTTAATCATAAATAAGCGTAAAAGTCAATGTAGTGAGCTTATAATGTCTGAGTATAGGAGATCTTTTTTGTTTTATTTTTTCTCAAATTAATGATATATTTAGAATATATTTAAATTATGCCTGAAAATATCACAACAACAAAATTAGCAATCTTTAAAGGGAAAAAAATTCGTAAAATTATTCATAATAATGAATGGTGGTTTTCCGTGGTTGATGTGATCGCGGCATTAACAGATAGTGTGAATTCACGTGATTATTGGTATAAAATTAAGAAACGTGTTAATGATGAAGAGAAAATTCAGTTGTCGACAATTTGTCGACAACTGAAATTAGAGGATGTTCCCTAGGGCGTTAAAAGATTTAAGAAAAATTGATAAAAATAAATTTTAGTTTTGTATAATCAAAATCACCTTTTCCAAAGGTGGTTTTTTATGTTATTTTTGCTAGCGCAAAAAGCCGCGCTACGAATGCGGCACATGC
>JAUVLY010000134.1 GCA_030600505.1 Candidatus Falkowiibacteriota bacterium | reverse complement strand
GTTCTCTGCCACCAACTTTTTACTTAAAGCAGAAGCTAAGCTTCCTTTCTGCTTTCTGCTTTCTGCTTTCTGCTTTCTGCTTTCTGCTTTCTGTTTTCTGGCGCGAAGCGCGTATTCCAAGCGATTCGGATTATTTAATTGAATAAAATCATATGATAAATCAAGAATATTTTGACGATTACGATAATTCTTAATAAGAACAATTTCTTTAGACTTCTTAAAATCTTTTTTAAATTGCAAAATATTAGAAACACTGGCGCCACGGAATTTATAGACGCTCTGATCATCGTCCCCGACCACCACCAAATTATTCTTTGGCGCGGCCAAAAGCTTGATCAACTCATACTGCGCCCAATTAGTATCCTGAAATTCGTCTAATAAAATATATTTGAATTGCTTACGGTATTTACTAAGGATTGCCGGCCGCTCACGAAATATCTTAAGAGTATAGTTTATTAAATCACCAAAATCCATCGCCTCATTATCCAATAAGAGCTGATGATAAGTATGATAGGCGTTGGCGACTTCATTAATTCGCAATATTTCTTGCTCTAATATTTCTTTATTAACTTCATTTTTGGTATTAGTGATATTTGATATTTGTTTGTCATTTGGATTTTGAGATTTGGATTTAATATAATGTTGGAGCAAGGCCTCTGGCCTGCGACTTTCTGCGCGATTAAATTTCGCGGGCGGGACGCCCGGCTCAAACATAAAATTAGATTTTTTCTTCCCTCCTCCACTCAACATCGAGTCCATATTCTCTTTTAATTCCTCCGCATATTTTAAATACTCCCCCGGACTAATATCTTCATCTTTAAGGCGTGAAAAATGCTTAAGCAAAGCGTTAATAAACTTGGTCGGATTGCCCAGAGGCCGATAATAATCCAAATCAAATTTATCAAAATTATTCTTTATTAAAGCCCATTGCTCAAACTCGTTCAGTAGCTTCGGCTTGGTAGATAATCCTATATCCAAACCATGCGCCTGGATAATGCGCTCGCCAAAACTATGAAAAGTGCTTATCCAAAGATCCAAATAACCCATGGGCAATAAGCGATCCACCCGCTCCTCCATTTCTCCGGCTGCCTTTTCCGTAAAAGTAAGCGCCAAAATCTCATCCGACTTGGCTTTGCCTTGCTCTATTAAATAAGCGATCCGCTGGGTAATGACCGTGGTCTTACCGGTACCGGCACCAGCGATAATAAGCAAAGGACCCTGATCGTGCTGGACCGCTTTGAGCTGCTCAGGGTTTAATTTTTCTAATAAATTCATTTATCTTATTGATAATATTAATTTCTAATTTTCAATTTCTAATTTCTAAACAATGAATTAATTTATCAATGTTTTAATGATAAAAAAATTCTTATCTTTGAAAATTTTTAAATTATCTAATTGAAAATTGTTTGAAAATTGAAAATTGAAAATTGAAAATTTGTTTTTATAAATCCCTGCAAAAAAAATAAGGCAGGGATCTATATGATTTATACCCACAGGGCACTTTGTATGATTATTGTTCGTAATTAAGTATCGCCTTCAATACTTTTGAATCTTCTTGTAGAGGCTCCATAAATACCACTTGCGCACGAACTACGCTGAGCGTGCCATCCGGGCCATGGGTTTCTTTGCCCCGCTTAACCAATCTAAGATTGCCGGTATCTGCCTTAGTCTCCTTGTCTGAATTAAGCTGGTCGTAATTATAATAAACACTCTTAATAACTATTGGGTCAGCCGTGGTGTCGCCGATCAAGCCGTAATAGGTCTCTTCGTTCATTAGCTTAACCATATACCAACTTGGTTCCTGATTAACATTTGGCTTATTGCTGTTTGGAAAAAAGAAAAGGAAATAAAAAATTGTTGCCGTGAGCATTACTATCAGGATCATGGACAAACGCTTGTACATTGGCCCGTAAGCCATCCGGGGAACAACCGATTCAAACTGCCTTAACTCCGGCTTGGGTTCAATATTTAGTCCATCAGCCTGATAAACCTCATCAATCGCCTCCGCGCCATTGGATCGATGTTTCCTAACAATTTTTTTTCTCTTAATTGGCTTTTCTTCTGGCACTGGAGCAGCCTCAACCGGCTCTTCTTCAGAAGGCTTCTTTAAATTTACTGTTTGTTGAAAATTAGACATAAGTATTAAAGATACAATAACCAAGATACAATAATCAAAAAAGAAACAATAATCAATAACCAAATATTTAAATATTGCGGTTTGATTATTGGTGTTTGATTATTTTTTGATTATTGTATCTTGTATCCTTGGTTATTTTATTCGGTCGTTGTCCCAACAACATCATCATAATCTACAATAATCACAGCCGGCTCTTCCTCCGCTACC
>JAUVLY010000078.1 GCA_030600505.1 Candidatus Falkowiibacteriota bacterium | reverse complement strand
GCTTGGTGCTTTTTAAAAATCTATACTAACTCAATCTGCACCATCTTCGCTCCATCCCCTTGCCTATTATTTAACCTAATAATTCGCGTATATCCGCCCTTCCTGTCCTGATAACGCTTACCGATCACTTCCATAAGCTTTTTAACCGCGTTTGGTTGGGGTAAGAGCGCGATCAAGCGCCGACGGCTGCTTAAATCGTTCTTTTTGGCAATGGTAATTGATTTTTCTACCAAGCTTCTAACCGCCTTGGCTTTAGCCTCGGTTGTACTTACTTTTTCGTATATTAAAACACTAGCCGCTAAATTACGCAGCATCATCTCCCGTGGAGCCTTCTTGCGATCAAGTTTTTTTATTTTATTACGATGACGCATATTATTAAATTTTCAATTTTCAATTTTCAAACAATTTTCAATGATTTAATTTTAAAATTTTTAAATTGAAAATTAATTCATTGTTTGAAAATTATAAATTGTAAATTGTAAATTATTCATGATTGTTTGAAAATTGAAAATTTGTAAATTGAAAATTATTCTCCCTTTTTAGGTCTCCCCCTCTTCTTCTTAGGCTCTTCTTCATCATCAGACGAAGCATGCTTCGCCTCTACAATTTCTTCAACATCCGACCCATCCTTATCTGCTTTCTGCTTTCTGTTTTCTGTTTTCTCACTATCTGCTTTCTGTTTTCTATTTTCTGTTTTCTCACTATCTGCTGTCTGCTGTCTGCTTTCTGTTTTCTCACTATCTGCTGTCTGCTGTCTGTCGTCTGTCGTCTGTTTACCAACCAACGCGCCAAACTGCTCTATTAAAATAGCAACTGACTGCTCAAATGCCTCTTCCGGCGTTATGGTGCCGTCAGTAATTATATCAATTGTTAGGCGGTCCCAATTGGTCATTTTGCCCACCCGGACATTATCAACCGAAATCCCGGCCTTTAATACCGGGGTAAATATGGAATCCATTTCAATACAGCCAATTTCCTTTTCTTTCTTTTCCTGCGATTCACCGGCCCGACTTTCAATAGTAGTGTATCCCCGGCCCTGTTCAACCTGAAGCTCCAGATTTATACTGCCTGACATATCGCTTATCTGACAAATTTTTAGCTTTGGGTTAGCGATTTCAACTTGGGCATTTTTCTTAAAATCAGCCGCCGTTACTTGTTTTTTTCCATGGACTTTCAACTCCAGCTTCTCGGTTTCCTTAGAAAAAACTTTTATCCGCAGTTCTTTTAATTTTAGAATTATTTCCAGTACATCTTCCTTAACATTCGGTATTGTCATAAACTCGTGGTCAACCCCTTTTATCTTTATGCCTACCGGCGCCGCTCCGGGAAGTGAGGACAAAAGTACCCGCCTAAGCGAATTACCAAGTGTAACCCCATAGCCCGGAAACAGCGGCTCAATAATTATAGAGCCTTGATTTTTGTCTTTACCGCTAATGTAATCTTGTTTTTTTGCCTTGGCGATAGTATTCATATAAATAAGATAAATAAGATAAATATGATAAATAAGAATAAAAAGATAAATAAGAATAAAAAGATAAATATGATCAGCGCTGATTACTTTACTTTCTTATTTTTCTTATTTTCTTATTTCTCTTACTTTTCTTATTCTTTAATTTTATTAAAAATAAGATATAAATATGATAAATAAGATAAATAAGATAAATAAGAAAATAAAATATTATTTTATCTTTTTATTCTTATTTATCTTATTTTTCTTATTTCTCTTACTTTTCTTATTTTAACGTGAATAATACTCAATGATCATCTGAATATTAAAAGTCGGAGCGATTATATCCATTGTCGGCTTATGGAGGATCTTCGCGCTTAAGGTCTTTGTGTCCATATTAAGCCAGCCTGGGATCTCTTTTTTCTTTAATACTTCTACTAAATTATTAAATATTTTGGCATCCTTTTTATTGCTTTTAATTTTGATTATATCGCCGGTCCGGGTCGCGTACGACGGCACGGTTACCCGCTGATCGTTTACGGTGAGTAGGCCATGGCTAACCATTTGTCTGGCCTGGCCCCGGGAACTGGCTAAACCCAGGCGAAAAACAACATTATCCAGCCTCATTTCCAAAAGACACAAAAAATTTTCACCGGTATTGCCGGTCTTTGCTTTTGCCCGCTCAAGAGTCAAGCGAAATTGTTTCTCCATCAAATTATATTGACGCCGGGCTTTTTGTTTTTCCTGAAGCTGAAGACCATAGTCGGTCAAACGCTTTTTACCTTTAGCACCATGACATCCGGGTGGATAATTACGCTTTACAATCGCGCATTTAGAAGTATTACAGCGCTCACCTTTAAGAAACAGCCTTTCGCCTGCCCGCCGGCACTTTTTACATTTTGCGTCTAAATCCTTTGCCATTTTTTACGAATTAATTTCTTTATTGTTTGAGCCGGGCGTCCCCGCCCGCGAATTTTATCGATTTTAACGTCGCGGGCCAGAGGCCTTGCTCCAACGTACATTAAACCCTCCGTGGTTTCTTCGCCCTACATCCATTATGCGGTATCGGTGTAATATCCTTAATTGATGTAACAATCAGCCCATTATTATTTAAGGCCCGGACTGCTGACTCACGGCCGGTACCTACACCGCGGATAAACACGCTTACTTCCTGGAGGCCATATTCTTCCCTGGCCTTACCGACCGCAATTCTGGTTATGATCTGCGCCGCGTAAGGAGTTGACTTTTTCGGCCCCCTAAAACCGGCGATCCCGGCGCTCGCCCAGCCAAGTACGTTTCCCTGTATATCGGTTAAGGTAACTATTGTATTATTGTAAGTGGATTTAATATAAGCCTTGCCGATACTAACGCGCTTGGAAGTTTTCTTTTTCTTCTTAATGGCTTTTTTCTTGCTTTTTAGCTTCTTAACTTCTGTCTTCCTTTTCTCCATTTTTTTAACTATATCTTCCGGCAATTCCTCCAGATTCTTAATCCCCTTTTCTTCCTTGGCGTTTTCTGATTTTTTATCCGCCTTCTTATCTTCCTTTTTAATATCTTTACCAGACGAGGCATGCCTCGTCTCTACAACTTTAACATCAGCTGACTTATCATCAACTTTTTTATCGTCTTTTTTTGTCTTCTTATCTTCACCCATATTAATTATATATAACTGATAGCAGATAGCAGCAGTTTTTGTCTGTTTTCTGCTTTCTGTTTTCTGCTTTCTGTTTTCTGTTTTCTCTTTAAGTCTTTTGCGCCGCCGCTGTCCGTCCCGAGCCCATTGTACGCCTTACATTACCCCGAACGCTTCGGCTATTGGTTTTTGTCCGCTGGCCACGCACCGGTAAACCGCGCTGATGCCGCAGGCCCCGGTATGAGCCGATCTCTTTCAAACGCTTAATATTGCCGATTATCTCCCGTTTCAAGTCGCCTTCAACTTTATGGTTCTTTTCTATTAATGTCCTGAGTTTATTCACGTCATCTTCACTCAAATCTTTGACTCTGGTATTTGGATCAACTTTGGCTGATTTTAAAACTGCTGTTGAGGTTATCAGGCCAATGCCAAAAATATAAGTTAAGGCAATCTCAACCCGTTTTTCGTTTGGAATTGTAACTCCGGCAATACGTACAGCCATTTTATTCATAATGCAAATCTACAAATGTTATGCAAATCTACAAATGATTAATTATTTATTATTCGCATGTGCCGCATTTGTAGCGCGGCCGAGCGAAGCGAGAAACGTTAACCTTGTCTTTGTTTATGCTTCGGATTTTTGCAGATAACAACAACCCGGCCTTTACGGCGGATTGTTTTACAATCTTTACACATTTTTTTAACCGAAGCTCTTACTTTCATAACTATTTTAAAAAATTTATATTATCAGCGTTAATTCCGCGTAGTAATCCGCGTAAATTCCGCGGAAACAGTTTTTACCGCTGATTTAACGCGGATTTCTACGCAGATTATACGCAGAAATAAACTGTTCTACATCCTATATGTGATTCTCCCCTTGCTCAAATCATAAGGGCTCATCTGGATCTTGACCTTGTCGCCCGGTAAAATGCGAATACGGTGCATGCGCATCCTTCCTGACAAGTGGGCCAAAATTTCATGCCCGTTTTCAAGCACTACCTTAAAGGTAGCAGCCGGCCTAAGCTCCAGCACCTCCCCTTTTACTTCAATAAAATCCTTAGAATCCAATGGCTTATTTTCTTTATTATTTTTTTTACTCATTAAAACACAAAAAAACTTGGCAAAATCATAAAATTTTACCAAATCAGGTAAAAATAGATTAAAACAATTCTATTTGCCTTTTTAATCGTAAGCTAATT
>JAUVLY010000121.1 GCA_030600505.1 Candidatus Falkowiibacteriota bacterium | reverse complement strand
AATTATAAAAAATCAAATACCAAAATAATTATATGGTATAATAAAAATATCTTATTACTAAATAGATAAAACTTATGGAATTTTTAAACAAACTTAACTTAAAACCAATGCAAATCTTAAAAATTATTGGTTTAGGTTTTTTAGGCGTTATTTTTCTGGTTTTTGCTTTTAAAATGATCGGCTCTTCTGTTAGCCCAATTTTACAAAAAAATATTAGCGGGCAAAATTTTAGAGGAAATATGGTAATGGACGAAATGGCTTATAGCGACAAGGGGGTGGGTGGTATAATGGAATCCCTTAGCTTGTCTTCGCGAAATGTCGCCTCAAGAATGCCCAGCCCCGGGTCAGGCGCGATTGGATCTGATGCTGAAAATTTTGAAGTAACTAAGTACAACGCGACAATTAAAACTAGGCAGTTGGAAAAAACCTGTTCCGCAATTTCATCACTCAAAGCCAGGGAATATGTGATTTTTGAAAACGCCAATGAATATGATAATGGCTGTAATTATTCATTCAAAGTAAAAAAAGACAACAAAGACGAAGTGCTTGCAGTAGTTGAAGGACTTGACCCTAAAGAGCTTACGGAAAACACCCACACGATAAAACGCTTGCTTGACGATTTCACTTCGGAAACGGAAATCTTGAATAAGAAAAAGGAAACTATTGAAAAAACTCTTAACGACGCGATTAACTCATACGATGAAATTAGCCGGGTAGCAACCAGGGCCCAAGACGCGGAAAGTCTGGCCAAAATCATTGATTCAAAGATCCGGATCATTGAACGACTGTCAAGCGAAAGGATCAAGATCAATGAACAGCTTGATCGGCTAAGCCGCGCCAAAGCCGAGCAAATAGACAGGCTGGAATATATTTTTTTCCAAATCAATATCTATGAGGACAAATTCATTGACGCGGAAAGGCTTAAAGATTCCTGGAAAAATGAAATTAAAAGTTTTGTTTTTGACATTAACCGAATTCTGCAAGACAGCAGCGTTGGCATTATAAAAATAGTTCTCTTAATTCTCCAATACGCTTTGTACTTGCTGGTACTTCTTGTCTCAGCCAAATACGCCTGGAAAATTGGAAAATATATTTGGAATAAATAAAAAAACCAAGCATACAAAAAAACGGGTCAATTTATTTGACCCGTTTTTTATATGTTATGTACTGTATGTCTGTCCTATTTTTTCTTCTTTAATTGATCTTCTTTCTTATTAACCGCAACCGTGGTTTTGATAACCGTATCCGGTATTAAGCTGATTGAATCTATACCGCATTCTACTAAAAAGGTAGCAAAATCCGGAAAGTCGCTTGGCGCTTGCCCGCAAATACCAACCTTAGTGCCGGTCTCCAGCCCTACCTCTATTAAATATTTGATCAAAGTCTTAACCGCTTCGTTCTTTTCGTTGCTCACGCCCGCTACTTCCAAAGTGCCGCCGGCATCACGGTCTATACCAAGCGTTAGCTGGGTTAAATCGTTCGAGCCGATAGAGAAGCCGTCAAAGTGTTTGGCAAATTCGTGAGCCAGGATAATGTTAGCCGGGATCTCAGCCATTACATAAATTTCTAAACCGTTCTTCCCGCGTTTTAATCCATGCTCAGCCATAATACCCATCACGCGCTTGCCTTCGTCCACGGTGCGGCAAAACGGAATCATTATTTTTAAATTCTTCAGCCCCATCTCATCGCGCACTTTCTTTAAGCCCTGGCACTCCAGGTCAAAGGCTGGCCGGAATTTTTCTGAATAGTAACGGCTAGCGCCGCGCCAGCCAATCATTGGGTTGCTTTCCTCCGGCTCGTACTCTTTACCGCCCAAAAGCTGCGCATATTCATTGGTTTTAAAATCTGACAAGCGGACAATAACATCTTTGGGGTAAAAAGCGGCCGCTATCATGCCCACGCCTTCTGAGAGTTTATCTATAAAAAACTGCTTCTTGTCTTTATAGCCAATCGTAATTTCATCAATTTTCCTTTTAACTGCCTTGTCTTTGATCTTTTTGTAATTAATAAGCGCCAAGGGATGCACTTGAATGTAATTATTAATCACAAACTCCAATCGCGCCAAGCCAACGCCGTCATTCGGGATTAATGAACTGGCAAAAGCCTGATCCGGCTCGCCAACATTCATCATTATTTTAGTCTTCGGCCGTTTGAGCCCCTTAACATTAGTTGTGTTTACCTTGAAAGGCAATATACCCTCATAAATATTTCCTTGCTCGCCTTCGGCGCAAGACACGGTTATTTTCCTGCCTGTCTTAACCAATTGGCTGACCGTATTAGTGCCAACCACACAGGGAATGCCCATCTCGCGGCTGATTATAGCCGCGTGGCAAGTGCGCCCGCCTTTATCGGTCGCGATCGCGCCGGCTATTTTCATTATCGGCTCCCAGTCCGGGTCAGTCATGTCGGTTACCAAAACCTCGCCCGGCCTAAACTTGGCAATATCTTTTATATCCATTATCCGGGTGGCAACTCCAGCGCCAATTTTATTACCAACGCTTTGCCCGCTAACTATAATTTTACCCTTCTTTTCCAGTCTAAAACTCTCGATCACATTTACATCCTTCTGGCTTTGCACGGTCTCGGGCCGCGCCTGTATAATATAGAGCTGTTTATCCTGGCCATCGAGCGCCCATTCCATATCCATGGGCCCATCATA
>JAUVLY010000024.1 GCA_030600505.1 Candidatus Falkowiibacteriota bacterium | reverse complement strand
TTGATCTTTGATTTCTTTTGAAATCTTGTGTTGTTTTTTCATATACCCCAATTTTATTATGTCTTAGACAATGTGTCTAGTGTTTGGGGTACCTTCCATTCTATCTTGGGTTGTTATTTCTGCGGACTCTTTTTTTTCGGCAGGAAGTGCATTATTTTCTTTGGAAATTGGTAGGTCACTATGACAGTATCGACATTTTATAGCTTCATCTTGTATTTCTTCGGCACAATAAGGACATTTTTTCATATGTTTTAAAATTAAAATAAATCGTTTTCGCAGCGACAGCGGAGAAAACACCCTATTTCCCCTTTATTAAATAAATAAAAAACAAAATTTAATTCTTTTTAAAAGTAAGGGCGGTAACCCTGAAAGAAAAACATATATTTCAACTAACAAGTAATATGTGAAGGTATATAATTTTTATCTAAAGTAAGTAATTTTTTTATATAATTACTCTTATTATAACCATTTCAGCTGTTTAGTCAATATTTTATACCTAATTAAACACAAAAAAACCGGGGTTTTGGCCTGGTTTTTTAGTATAATTTAGTTACTATTGTAAGTTAGACAAATTTATGCTATATTAGTAGTGTCTTTCAGTCCTAGCCATAGGACTGTTAGGGTATTACATCTTAGGGCAACCCTCCTCGCGGAGGGTTGTTTTTATTGTGGCCTTCTTTGTAAATCTCTGCCCCAGATGTTGTCAGTTGTTTCATCTATTGTGAGTACGTCACAATAACCATCTGCTCCTGTGCGTAACTCCTCGGAAACATTATTTTTTGAGGAGAAGACATAAATTTTTTTATTGGATCTTTTTAGATAGTTTATTAATGCTAAAAAATCAGAATCTCCTGAAAAGAAAATTGCGGTGTCATAATTAGTTTTATAATGCACCGCATCTATTGTAATTTCTACATCCATATCTCCTTTTTCTTTTGTACTTTCGCCTAGGTCATCATGAGTAATTTTTATTCTCTTTAATTCTTTTTTACGTACAGTAAAATTCAAACCTTTTTTTAGAAAAGTAAAAAATTTATGTTTTCCATCTAGGCTATAGCTTCTTGTGCCTTCAGCGGGATAAGCTGCATAGTAAAAAATTTTTATAGTGCTGGGATTAAATTTTTTTTGTATAAATTTAACAAGTAGGGGGTAATCAAAAAATTTGCCTTTTGATTTTTGGACTGCCCATAAATTTGAGGAATCAATAAAAACATATAGGGTCTTAGCATGCTTTACGTTATTATTTGAAAGATTACCATGAAAAGTGGATGCCATATTTTTAATAGATTTATGCAAAGTACTCATTTAATCCCGAAGTATTTAAATATTAGCTAATTTTTTTCACACTCCTGCCAAAGGCCTACTGTATTTTTACGGGCAGCCTCTTCTAGGGCGCGGTATTCATCTACATGGGAGAAGGGGAAGGTGTCGAGAAGGTAGGCGTAGCCTTCTGTGAGTAGTTGGGCGTTAATATCTGTGTCATCTAGATATACGTAGCGTAGGAGGCGCTCGTATTTGTCGCGGTCATCGCCCACTGGGTCGGGCACTAGACGGACCTTTTGATTTAGTAGTAGATTTTTAACAAACTCACTAGCCTCCTTACCAAAGCACTCAACTTTCGTGTAGGGGCTGTCCACTTCCGGGGTGTCTATGCCAAGCAAGCGGACCGATTCTCGCTTGCCGTCAAGTAGCACCACGATGGTGTCGCCATCATAGACCTGGACAACGCTTAGCAGGCCGTCGGCACTAGGCGCGTTAATTGCCAGGGGATGAGCCAGCCATAACAGGCCAACAAAAACAATAAAAGCCAAGCCAAGATAATAAAAATTATTTTTATTTTTTAGCATTATTTTTCCCAGTCACTGATTATAATTTTTTTAGCGCGCTGTTTAACAATAACTTTTTGTCCTTTGCGCCATTTCAATTTTGTTAGAATTTCTTTGGGGATGGTAAGGGCGGTTGAGCCACCGCGGCCAAAAAGCTTACGAGTATTTTTATTTTTTAGATTTCTACGCATAAATTTAAATGCCTATTTAAATAGCTATTTAAATAGCTATTTCTTATTATAGCATAAAACAATCTCCTTAATCACCCCCTCTCCTTAAATCTCCCCTCTCCTGTCTAGGAGAGGGGTCGGGGGAGAGGTGGAGAGGGGGCTGGGGGGAGAGGGGTGAAGAGGGCGAGACAAGACTTGAAATATGCCGGTCTAAAATGTTATAATATAGTCAATAAACTGTATTTATCCACACTAATATTTGTTAGTGGATTTTTGGCTTTTTGTAGCCAACATTAGATAAAAAAACCTTTATTTATTAAGGTAATAATTTTTTGGCTTCCCCATGCTAAAGAAGATTAAAAGTTTATACAAAAATAAAGTAATACGTTTGGCAATATTATTTATTGTCTTAACGGCCATGTTCGGGTATTCCGGTGGTCGTTTTTATTTTGTAAAAGCTTTTAACAACCGCGTTAATATCTTCCCCGGCTCTTTTGCGGTTGAGCAGATTGATAATGGCCTGGTCTGGGAGAATGTTGACAAATCGTTTTATCAGGACTTGTCAGCTAGTGCCGAATATGATGAATTTAGAATTGATAATGCGGCCTATATAATGTCCTCCAGCTCGCTTGCTAAGTACCTGGCCGAACCGCCTGACAGTGACGAGGGCAGTAGTGACAATGAGGTTGACATAGAAGTTCTGGGTACAGAAGGTGGGGGCACAGAGGGTGGGGGCACAGTGGATGTGCCTGATGAGCCGGTTGATAGTACAGAAGCTGATGATACTGAAGACGGTGAATTAAAAATTAAAAATGAAGAATTAATAATTGAAGAAGAAGAGACCGAAGAAACGTTTTCTGATGAACCAGCTGAAGAAACAATTGAAGAAGACGTAGAGACGTTATTTATAACGTCTGAGGAAGAAGAAAAGACCGAGGAGGAAACAGGCGAGCCAGTCGTTGAAAGTGATGAATTATCTATATTTGATAAGCTACGCCAAGGTCTGGACAGCCTTATTAGTACAGCTAAACAATTGGATTTATTCAATTTCAAGCTTGCCCGCGCTCAAGATGATAGTGCTGAACCGCTTGAGTCGGAGATTCAATACACGCTTTTAAACCAAAATATAGTATTCTCCGACTTTAGCGTACCGCTTGGATACGAAGAAAACAGCCTGGCACAGATAAATTTACGTTTGTCTTTAGCGGCTTTTAGCGAATACGCAAATGATTATCTTTTACTTGAATATAGAATAAATGGTGAGTGGTATACTCTGGAGGAGCTTAGTCTGGACAAGAAAATATCCAATCAGCTAAATGACGGTTATTTACTATATAATCTAAGTGACAATATCAGTTGGGCAGACCTGGATGATTTGCAAGTAAGGATTAGTTATTTAAATGATGATCTGGTAAGTGACACTGAGGATCAAGCACTGGAGATTTTTCTGGACGCGATCTGGCTGGAAGTGGATTATAATGATCCGACGATGGAAACAGAGTACATAAGCGGGGAAGAGGGGGATTTTTTTGATTCTGAGAATAAAGGATTGGCAGTGGAAGAAGAGGGCAAAGACAATAAAAAATATGAGCTTAAATTAATATCCAATAAGCTCGAATTTAAGTCCGGCGAAATGCCGGCTTTTAATTTCCGCATTAGTAAAAAAGAGAATTTTTTAAAGAAAATATTAACCGGTATTATCCAATCCTTTAGGGATGAATATCAGTTTCTTGGCATAACGGCCCGGCTTGCCAGCGGCGAAACCTTTGAGCCGCAAATAGATTATTTAGAAAACGGTGAATTTGAAATTAAATTTGATGAGTTACCGCGCCAGATCAGGCCCGGGAAAAATACGCTTTTGGTCCTTGTTCAAGACGGCACAGAGCGCTATGCTTTTAGCCAGGATTTTACCTGGGGCGTGCTGGCTGTTAATATCAATAAATCAATTTATTTACCCCATGAAACCGCTTATTTGCAGATGGCCGTGCTTGATGACAATGGTAATACGCTTTGCCAGGTTGAGTATTTGAATCTGGGAATAAAGGACCCTAGCGGACACATAACTTACCTTTCTACCTTTAACGGCGGCATTCAGGAGAATCCGGAATGCGGCCCGAACAATGTAATTGATTCGCCGGATTATTACGCTTATTATAAGGTCGCAACGCCCGGGATATATCAAATGACCTTAACCGCCCAGACCGCTAATGGCGTCAGGGAAATTGTTGACAGTTTTGAAGTAAGAGATGAGTTGCCTTTTGAGGTCGAGCGCGTGGGCCCGACTCGGATCTATCCTTGGGCCGGTTATGGCATGGACTTTATTATTAGATCTAATATTGATTTTCAGGGCGAATTCAAAGAATTTACCCCAGCCTCATTTAAGATAATGTACAGCCGGGGAGCGCGAATAGAAGAAGTGGGAGATACGAATGAGATAAGCTGGGAAGTGGATTGGCAAAAAGGAAAAACTTATCATTTGCGCTACACCTTTGACGCGCCCAATGTGTCGCCGGAATTTTATTTATTGGGTCCAGCCCAACTCACTAACACTCGTTCCCTCCAAAGAGGCGGGCAAGCAGGCCAGGCGGTTTTTGAAGAGGCAAGGCAATGGCAGATCGCCTCAGACGCGGATATAGGAGTGGTGCTGGAGGAGAGCATTGGGGTTGATAGCGGCACAACTGATACTGTTAATTGGACTACCGCGGTAATAGCCTCTTCTAGCGAATTTACCGGCGGGGATAAATACTTGGTTTATGTAACAAGCGGATTTGCCGGCAGTGCTACCGGTGTTAATACTGATTTTGAGATCGTTTACGGTACTTCTACCCAGTACACCGGCCTGGTGGAAGGCCCGGGTGACAACTATGACGCTTTTCCGATTTCCTGGTTTGATGTTTATGACCAGCCGGCTACGCCAAATGATATTAGTTTGCGCTATCGTACTAATTCTGGGGCTTCTTACGCCTTAAACGCGCAAATTTTGGCGATCAATCTAAGCGACTTGGAGACCACTGACTGGGAATACGCTTCCAATGTTACGCAAGTCGAGCATACTACCAGTATGACAGCCCGGGCCAATATTACCTTAAGTGATGCTGACAGTACTAAAGACTGGCTGATTATGGGCATGGAAGAAGTCCAGATAGATAGTAGTGGTAAAAATTATCAAGGAGAAATTTATAACGGTTCGGCTTCTTATATGGGTTATAGTATGGAAGGGGAAAATACGGCTGAGTTGTTGTCTTACGTACTTTATCGTCCTTTTGATAACGTGGCAGTCAGCACCCAGTTCAGCATTCGCACCAGAGACGATTCTAGCGCGGGACAAGAGAATGACCATGTTAAAAGCCGAATTTTTGCCCTTAATTTAGACGCTTTTGAAAGCCATAAAACTTATTACGCTGATATCAATACGGCTTTGTCCGCGACGCCAACCTGGACCGAGGTCGGAAACCTGAATAATAACGGTAATTACCAGCCGATAGCTACCGGTGATCAGTTGATCTTTGCTTCCTTTATTGATGACGCGGCGTCAGCGTCAGCCGGCACCAATAACCGTTTGCAGGTTAATGGCGTGACCACACCGGCTAGCTGGAACTGGGTCCAGTCGCCTATAGTCAGCCAGACCACCCATGACGCAACGGACGAGAGTTTAAATAATATTATAACTAAGATCTCTATTCCTTCCAGTGGGTACAGTATTGACCTGGACGCCACCGAGATCATTAGTAATTCACAGATCGCCGACGAGGTCAGTATGACCGTATTTAGCGCGAAAATAAAATCCCCGATAGAATTAACCGCCGATGACCAAACCGAAAGCGATGATACTTCGATCGTTAACGGTGATTGGTCGGAAGATCCAGACGTAAAGCTAAAAGCTTCCATCAATAGCGGTCGGGGTTCGGCAAGCGCGTATTTTTATTTTCAACTACTAACCAATGTTGGCAGTTTTTCTACGGCAACTTCCGAGCCGGGGAGTGCCTGTTCTTCGGGTATTGCTTTTGGCAGTTGCGCCAGTAAGATATGGACAGTCTCGGCCAGCACTACCGGTGCTATCGCCTCTGCTACAGTTGATATTATTACCCTTTCTGACACTACTTATAAATGGCAGGTTAACGCTTTTGACGAGGATGGCTATACTCCTGGCTGGCGGCTTTTTAATACCGAGATGCCCAATTTCGGCATTGATACAGCTACTCCGACTGCGCCCGGGCCTTTGACCGAAGAGCAAAAAACCGGCACAACCATTACCCTTGGTTTTGGCACCCCGACCACGGAAGCTAATTTTAGTGAATACAAAATATTTTATAAACAGGGGACTTCAAGCGTATCTGAAGACGACATTGAGCACAATGACGCGAATCTGGAACATATAGATTATAATAACGCCGATACCACTGTCATATTGGGTTTGCAGCCTTCAACTGCCTATGTATTTAATATTTGGGCGTATGACGAATATGGCAGAATAGCCAGCTCTACTGAGATCACAATTACCACCACTGAGTCTATTTCCGTTCTTGCCAATGAACAATACAAGAGCGATATTTTTACCGCTATTAGCAACGGCGGCTGGACCGATGAAGAGGAAGTTAATTTTTCCGCTTCGGCAAGTGATAGTAATGCCAGTACGACTAATTTTGATTTTTATTTTGAGCTTTTGGACGAAAACGGCACTTTTACAACCGCCACCAGCGCGCCGGCTAGTTCTTGCTCTATTGGTACTACTTATGGCGGTTGTACCAACAGGATTTGGATCGCTCCCGCCAGCACCACCAGCTGGTATAACGGTGATTGGGACTATCGCAAAAAAATAACCATTAGCGCTTCGCAAGTGGCTACCACTACCACCGGTTTCGTTGTGTTAGCCACTACCACGGACAGTGACTTTGCTCATACGGCTTCTGGCGGGCATATGGGTTCTTCCACCGGCGCCGATATTGTGATCACCGATTCAGACGCGGTTACGGTTCTTAATTATGAAAGGGAGTATTATGATTCTTCCACCGGTGAAATAGTTTTGTGGATTAAAACCGATATTTCTTCCACTACCAATAAAACTGTTTATTTGTATTATGGCAATTCCGCTGTGACCGAGGACATGTCCACTACTACCGGCGTATGGGATGATAATTATATTATGGTCCAGCATTTGGATGAAACCAGCGGCACTCATTATGACTCTACCCAATATGCCAATGACGCCAGTACAGTCGGAGGGGTGGATCAGGACGCTATCGGACAGTTTGACGGAGCCGATGATTTTGACGGTGAGAATGACTATATTGATACGGATGCGTCAATTACCGTTAATTCAAGTACCGGCTGGACCGGTAGTGCCTGGGTATATCTGGAAGCGGAAAATCCGACGCGGCAATTTATTTTGCAGCACTTGGGCGGCTCTGGCCAATCCTGGCTGAGTCGGGTCGCCAGCAACGATCAGCTGGAATCCAGTATTGGCGGTTCTGCTTTGGCCGGGGGAAGTATAAATTTAAACCAATGGCATTATGTAGCTGTGGCCATTGGCGCCGGGGTCGGGGCAGATAAAATATTATATCTGGATGGAAATATAGTTGCGAGCGGCACAGAAGAAACAATCGCCAATACTAATGATTTCAGGATCGGGTCGCATAGGGTGCCTAATAATAATAATGAGGAATGGGACGGTATTTTGGATGAAATACGTCTTTCCAATATTGCTCGCAGCACCGAATGGGTTGAAACTGAGTATAATAACCAAAGCAGCGTAAGCGATTTTCTTTCTTTTGCCAATGAGGAGAATATCAACACCAAGCTGACCGAGATGGTAATTAACATTGCCTCTATTCCGGACCGGGGGTCAACACCGGAAGCCGGTTATAAATGGCAGGTTCTGGCCTGTACTAATACGGGGCAATGCACTAATTGGAACGGTTTTAATTCTACTTTGCCGAATTTTAAAGTAGATACCGTGTCCCCGTCCGCTCCGGGCAATTTAACCTTGGCAACCACTACCGCCAATAGCATTACCTTAAATTTTGGATCATCAACAACTGAAACAAATTTCGCGGACTATAAAATATTCTATAAGGCCGGTTTTGCTGAAGTAGATGTAAGTGACATTGAACATAATGATGCTAATTTGGATTATAAAAATTATTATAGCGCTACCTCTACTACAATTATCGGCTTGTCCCCGGATACTAAGTACGTAATTAATATCTGGGCTTATGATTTGAGCGGCCGCAAAACCGGCGCTACTGAGATCGTGGTTGACACCAAGACCGCGCCCCATGCCCGGGCAAGAAGCGTTATGTTCACAGCCGGCAACAGCACCGGCAATGGTACGACCGGTGAGAATACGGATACTAATTACACTTTTTCCAGTTTTAATTATAGATTAGCCGAAACTAATGTCGGGATTAGGAACGCTTATATTTTGTTTGAAGCGCAATTTGAGGCCTATCATAATAATTCTAGTGCTTATCTCGGTTATAATCTGGCTTTTGACACTTGCTCAGAACCATGTACGGCTGATGCTTTTTCCGGCTCGGGCCGGATCCTCAAAGACGATAATACGGTCTTAGCTTATAGTGAAAACGAAAGTAATCAGATAAGACTACTCCTGGATGTTACCGATGAAGTACAACTAGCCGCTTATACCGGTGATGGAGACAATATGGAGGCTCAGGTCGGTTACCGGTTTGAAACCGGAGCGGCCACTACCTCGATCGCCAATGCCAAGGCGATGTTGGTTGTAACTTATTCCTTTGATGATGATAATTCCACAAATATTACCAACACGGTAATTTATCCTTTGGAATCTACCGAGTCCGGTGACAGCGGCACGCGCCTGTCAAACCAGAGTGATAGCTGTATTAAGGATACGGATTGTCCGCTGTTTGATTATAATATGGAAATCCCGGAAGTCTCTACCCAGCTTTCCTCCTGGTTTCAGGTTTACGCGGTTAATGACGGCAACGCTGCCAATGATATCAGCCTGAATGTTAATATAGAAGGCACGAATATTGACAGTGATACCTTCATCCATGAAGCCAGTAATGGCGAGGATCAGAGTAGTCTGCCGCGGCTGGTATTTGGCAATGTTTCCGGGTTTGCGGCTAATACGGCGCAGACCCTGGAATATTATGCAGATTCGCCGGGTGCGCCAAGCTATTATCTTATGGGCGGGGAAGTAGCGGAAACTTATATCGCGGCTAAATCAGCCGGTATCAAAACCAGAACCGTTAGTTTCCCGATTGGCGTAATGACCAACGGCCAGGATACGGCAACCGCCAGCGGCACGGTTAACGTATATTTTCCGGAAAATGGCGGCGGATCCGGGATAGTGGATGTTAAAAAGGCTTGGTTTAGGGTGATTGGTAATAATTATAATAGCGGCGCAATTACCCAAACCATCTCCACTAAGGTGGGCAATAATAGCCAGTCCGGTAATTACGCTTATAATCTGGACGCGGGCGACTCGGTTATCAAACCGGCCTTTAATATTATTCATGTTGTTCCAAGCTCGGATTATAGTGAGCTGGAAACAGCTAATAGCGCGACTTCCAAAAAAGTTATTTTGTACACGACCAATAGTTCAATTAATATGGGCGGAGTCACGGCCGAGCTGATGATCACT
>JAUVLY010000055.1 GCA_030600505.1 Candidatus Falkowiibacteriota bacterium | reverse complement strand
AGGCTTAGTTTTAATTTCGGAAGGAACGACCGGAGACGCAGGCTTAGCCTTGGCTTTAGCTTTGGGAGTCGCCTTAACTGCAGTACGAACTTTTTTTGCCCTTTTTACAACAACCTTTTTCTTGGGACCGGCCTTCTTAACAACAGTCTTCTTTACTGGTTTTTTAACCAGCTTTTCCGAACTTTTAGTTTTTCTTTTAACTATTTTTTTTGGCTCAATCATTCTACAACTATTTAAAGATTATTACTAAATATTATTATAACAGTTTTTAATTTTTTAGTCTACTTTAACACTATTAAACCGCTAAATTTAGATTTTAATTCCTTAATTAATAAATTATTATTATTAACCAATGAACTAATTTTAACTGTTTGTTTACCCTTGTTGCCGGGCAAGGTTATGTATACTTTACTAGAGCCAGGGGATCGATCAAAAATTGATTTAAGTAATGTCATTTGTGTTGGATCTGGTACACTGGAAAAAACCAATTTCAAATCCTTGTTTGTTTGATAATTATTATTGTTATTATTTTGTGGTTGATGTGCCTTGAACTCTTTAATTGATTCCTCAATATTTTCCAACGCTATCCGCGTAGCCGTGTTGGCTAATATTTTAAACTCTTGGTCCTTATCAGACAAGCGCCCCTGGCATAAAACGGTTTCACCTTCTTGCCAGATAGCAGCGGTACGCTCAAGCAAATTGGGAAAAACTAAAATTTCAATGTTAGCGGTATTATCTTCAATCTTTACAAACAACATGGATTTATTGGTACGCGTTATGATCTTCTTTATTTTGGTAATCGTACCGGCAACATTAATCGTTTGATCAGTAGTCATTCCGGGTAGATCCCGAAGAGGGCTAGTAAAGCTGCTAAGCTGTTTTTTAAAAGCAGTAAAAGGATGCTCAGAAATATAAAGCCCGAGCAGCTCTTTTTCCCAGCCAAGCTTGACCGGCTGCTTGGCAGGTGGATAATCTTTGAGCTGTACTCTGGTGGGGGCGGCTGCATTTGGCGCGTCGGCAAATAGACTGGTTTGGCCATTAGCACTGTTTCTGGCCATTTCTTTGTTATAATTTAAAAGTAAATCCACATTTCCCAAAAGCAAACCGCGTCCGCCGAATTTATCCAGCGCCCCGCTCTTTATTAAGCTTTCCAAAGATTTTTTATTTAAATCTTTATCAGTGATCCGTTCAAGAAAATCGCTAATATCACGATAAGGGCCATTATCCTTACGCTCCCTAATAATAACCTGGGCAATATTCTCGCCAATATTTTTAATCGCGTGAAGCCCAAAGCGTATTGTATTTATTACTTCATCTTTACGGGCAGCTTGATTAGCCGCTGTTCCGGAGCTAAGTACCGTAAATGATTCATAAGACTGGTTAATGTCCGGGCTAGCGACACTAATTTCCATTCTTTGGCATTCTTCGATCTCAATCGCGAGCCGGTCGATATTCTGCTGATCGGCGGTTAAAAGCGCTGCCATAAACTCGGCCGGCCAATGGGCCTTAAGATACGCAGTCTGATAAGCAATCATGGCGTAACAAGCGGCATGTGAACGATTAAAGCCGTAACCGGCAAAAGGCTCAATAAAAGAAAATATTTTCTCAGCCATTTCACTATTAATTCCATTCTTAACGCAGCCGACAATAAATTTCTCTTTTTGTTCATTAAGCAATTTGATGATTTTCTTGCCGACTGCTTTGCGAAGGACATCAGCCTCGGCCATGGTAAAGCCGGCTAAATCACGCGCCATTTGCATCACCTGTTCCTGGTAAATTGCTACGCCATAAGTTTTATTTAATATTGGTTCAAGCTTTGGGTGCAGGTAGCCGGGCTTTTTCGTCCCCTTTTTGCCGGCGATATAATCCGGAATCCATTCCATCGGACCTGGGCGGTAAAGGGCAACCATGGCAATAATATCTTCAAACTCGGTCGGCTTTAATTCCTTTAAATAACGCCTCATCCCACTCGATTCAAACTGAAATATACCGGTTGTCTCACCCGCCTGGAATAACGCGTAAGCTTCTGGGTCATCCAAAGGAATAGAATCTATCAAAACATCCTCGCCACGGGTATTCTTGATTATTTTGATGGCGGATTCAATGATGGTTAAATTCTTAAGACCAAGAAAATCCATTTTAAGTAACCCCAAATCCTCGATTGGATGGAGGGAATACTGGGAAACCACTGTCTTGTCCGACGAAGATGCGTATTGCAAAGGTACATGGTCGGTTAAAGGATCCTTGGTAATTAAAACTCCGCAAGCATGGGTTGAGGCATGCCTGGCTACTCCTTCTAAACGGCGGGCAAAATCTATTATTTGCTTAGCCTCGGCTTCATTGTTATATATATCGCGTAATTCAGGAACATTTTTGATCGCATCGTCAAGCTTGGTAAACATCGGTATGGTCTTGGCAATTTTGTCGCAATAATCATAGCTTGCCCCCAGCACCCGCCCCACATCACGAACAGCGGCCCGAGCCGCCATGGTACCAAAGGTTATAATCTGAGCCACCCGGTCCTTGCCGTACTTATCCTCCACATACCTAATCACTTCGTCCCGCCTGACATCGGCAAAGTCAAGGTCAATATCCGGCATTTCGTTCCGGTCGGGATTTAAAAAACGCTCAAAAATCAAACCATATTTTATCGGGTCAATATTGGTGATATTGGTTAAATAACAAACCAAAGAGCCGGCCGCACTTCCCCGCCCCGGACCGACAATTATCCCGTTATCCTTGGACCAATTTACAAAATCAGCGACAATCAGCAAGTACGAAGAAAAACCCATGCCTTTAATTACTCCCAACTCAAAATCCATACGCTCTTTCAGCTCTTTGTCGGCCGCTTCGTAGGTAGTATTATATCTTTCCTTAAGTCCATCTTCACATAGTTTCCGCAAATAAGAATCGCCGTCAAAACCGGACGGCACTTCAAAATATGGCAGTTGAATTTTCCCTAATTTTATATCAACGTTACACTTATTGGCGATCTCAAGAGTGTTTTTAATCGCTTCCGGCACATCTTTAAATACTTCTATCATCTCCCGCGCCGGACGGTAAGAAAAATTTGCCCCGGTCATATTCATCCGGTCTGTATCCTCTTTCTTTTTCTTATTCTGCAAACAAAGAAGGATGTCCTGGGCCTCATCATCTTCTTGGCTTAAATAATGTACATCGTTAGTTGCCACCAAAGGGATATCGAGCTGACGCGAAAATTTGATTAACTGCTCGTTAACTATCGGCTGTTCCGGGAGTTCCGGATGGTCCATAAGTTCCAAATAAAAATTTCCCTTGCCAAAAAGCGCCTGATATTCAATGGCCCGCTTCTCGGCTTTGGCTATTTTGCCATGCTTGATCAAGGTTGGGATCTCTCCACCCAAACAAGCGGTGCAGGCGATCAAACCTTCGTGATATTTCTCCAGCACTTCCCAATCAATCCGCGGCTTATAATAAAATCCTTCCAAATGCGCGATTGAAGTCAATTTAATTAAATTCTTATAACCTTGATTGTTTTTGGCCAAAAGCAGAATATGATAATTGGTTTTTTCGTGTTCGCGCGTTAATTTGTCAAACCGGGAGCCGGGCGCCAAATACGCTTCCACACCGATTATCGGCTTAATCCCGGCTTTTTTGCATTTTTGATAAAATTCGATCGCGCCATACATAACACCGTGGTCGGTAATAGCGACCGCCTCAGAGCCATCTTGTTTGACCGCCTCGATCAGCTCGTCAATTTTGGTAAGTCCATCCAAAAGAGAATAATGGGTATGGACATGGAGATGCACAAACTTCATGGGTTACGAATTACGAATCTTTTACAAATTTACGAAAACTTTTTATTAATGTCATCCTGAACGAAGCGCTAGCGGAGTGAAGGATCTCGTCTCTAAATCCACGGGATTCTTCTCCCGCTTCGCGGAATCAGAATGACAAAGTGTAATACGGAATTTGAAAATTTATTTTTTAATCTGTATATGTAATAACTTTCAAGGTATTAACTGCGGTTTTTTCCCAACTGAAATTTTTTACCCTGGCTAAGCCTTTTTCTATTAACTTTGTTTGCAATTTTTTATCACTTACTATACGCGTTAATGCTTCCGCGATTGACAGCGCGTAATTCGGGTTGAATAAAAGGCCGGCATCACCAACTACCTCGGGAATAGATGTTACCTCAGAAGCGGCAATCGGAACGCCGCAAGCCATGGCCTGGAGCAAGGGGATGCCAAAACCCTCATAAAGCGAAGGCAAAACAAAAATACTGGCAGCACAGTAAAGATAAGGCACATCGTCTTCTTCGACCCAGCCAGGCATTACAACGTCATTTACCAAGTCAAACTCACGGATCATATATTTTGTTTCATCATAGCCATAGCTGGCATCGCCCACGAGAACTAATTTTTCTTTCAATCCGGGATTATTTTCTTTCATGATCGCGAACGCTTCTATCAAGGCCGGAATATTTTTTTTGCGCTCGATCCGGCCGATATAAAATATAAAAGGCGCTTCAATCCCATATTTAGCCAATACTTTTTTGGTTTTGGCCGAATCGTTTAACGGCTTATATATAGACTCGCTATAACCATTGGGCACTACTGTTACCTTGCCTATATTGGTGCTATAAAACTCCTTTATATCGCGCTTAGTAAATTCGGAAATAGTTATTATCCGGTCAGCCTTATTAAGGGCAAAATCAGTGGACCACTTTAAATAATCCATAGTATTGGCCCGGTACTTACCTAGAGTAAAAATACGGACAATAAAATTTAAAAAACGCCGCTTTTGCCTGCCTTCCGGACCCATTGGCGCGGTATCATAAACAGTAAAGCGCCGTTCATAGCCAATATCATGAATCGTAACCACACTGCGCCGGGGATGAATTAAGGGCAAGGTATGGGAAGGTATGAACAGTACATCCGGGCGGTGGAATAACATTTCCAAAGAAAAACGACCCTGAGTCCAGAAAAAATTAAAAGGCCAAGACAGTACCTTGGCCCGAAAATTATTACCCGGAGATTTAATGATCTGATATCCGTCATTATCAAAACGCGTCTCTATTGGCTTAAGGGCAGGATCAAAACGCGTCGTAGTCAAATCCAACAAACCGCCTTTAAGCGGCTCATCGGTATAAAGTATGTATTGGTTTTTCAGGTCCAGCTTGGCTATCCAGCGAATCAAATAATACGAGTACCATTCGGTCCCGGTTCGATGTTCGCGGTTTGCCCGACTGGCATCAATGCCGATAGTCATAATACGAATTAATAATCAACTAAGTGTCATCCTGAACGAAGCGCTAGCGGAGTGCGACCGAAGGAAGTGCCCGTGGTAAAGGATCCCGTGACTGTATCCACGAGATTCTTCTCCCGCTTCGCGGAATCAGAATGACAGGGGTTTTTTATTTAGTAGCTAAAATACTTCGTTTGTATGAGTCTAGATTGTCAAGCGCGATCCCAGTTCCTTTAGCTACGCATAACAAGGCATCGTCAGCCAAATAGGCCGGTACACCGGTGGTGCGCGATAACAATTGCTCAAAATTCCGAAGCAGTGAACTGCCGCCGGAAAGAACCATTCCTTTGTCCATAATGTCGGCAGATAGCTCGGGCGGAGTATCGTGCAGAACTTTCTTAGCGGCGCTAATTACTGCTTCCAACTCATTCTGAAGGGCATCAGTTATGTCACTACTGGTAACGGTAATACTTCGCGGCAAGCCGGTCAAAATATCACGTCCCCGTATTTCGTAGCTTAATTTGTTTTCGAGAAACAGGGCTGAGCCGATATTGATCTTTGTCTCTTCGGCAGTACGCTCCCCGATCGCCAAATTATATTTTTTACGGATATATTCAACAATCGCTTCATCAAATTTATTGCCGCCCACCCGGACCGAAATTGATGACACAATTCCACCCAAAGATATTACGGCCATTTCCGCGGTTCCACCGCCAATGTCAATTATCATGTGGCCACTAGCCGAACCGATCGGAATGTCGGCACCAATCGCGGCGGCGACCGGTTCTTTAATAATATAAGCGGCCTTGGCACCGGCCGCAATGGTAGCGTCAATCACGGCCCGGCGTTCAGTTGAAGAAATGCCGGCCGGAACCGCGACCATTACTTCGGGACGAAAGAGCTTTACCCCGCCAACTGCCTTATT
>JAUVLY010000132.1 GCA_030600505.1 Candidatus Falkowiibacteriota bacterium | reverse complement strand
GGTAGGAAAAAAAGATTATTTTTATGCCCGGTTGAGCGCCCTAGCAAAAGATAGCCGGCAAGAGAATTCAATAATTTTCCCCGGGTTTGTTCCTGATAATGATTTAATCAGTTTTTATAAGTTGTCAGAGGCTTATGTTTTCCCTTCATTTTTTGAGGGTTTTGGTTTGCCGCCCTTAGAAGCGATGCAACACTCCTGCCCGGTAGTGAGTTCTAATGAAACCTGTTTGCCGGAAGTCTTGGGTAAGGCAGCAATATATTTTAATCCGCACAACACGAAGGAAATGGTTAAACAAATAATTAGAATTCTCCAGGATACAGAACTCCAATTTGAGTTAAAAGAAAAAGGTTTAAGACAAGTAGAAAAATACAGTTGGCAAACCTGCGCGAAGGAAACGTTGAGTATTTATAATCAGATAAAGTGAATAGTGCTTGTCATTTTGAATTTACTTTAAAGTTGGAGCAAGGCCTCTGGCCTGCGACTTTCGAAGCGATAAACCTCGCGGGCGGGACGCCCGGCTCGAACAAAATTTTTTCCCCATGCAAAAATCGAGAAACAATTTTATAAAAGTTGATGATGGATTCAAATCATCCCGATTTTTGGTAGATTTGAATAATCTTGGCGTTGCCACAGAGGAGGAGAACAGTGGGAAAAATAAATTATTTGAGAGAATTATGCCAGCCGGATTTAGTATGCCGGCTTTTTTAAATACCAAGAAAATAAAGCGTTTGTCCTTTTATCCGTTTTTTCTTTTTATTATTAAAACATTGTATTTCTTGGTTTGGATTGTTTTATTCAGCATTCGCCTCATAGGATTTAGCGGGACTAAAATATTTAGACTTATTACTTTTCCTTTTGCCCGACTAAATAAGCGCCAAAAGAATGATAAATCCTCCTTCGCCAAGGCTACGGAGGACAAGCAAAAAGAAGTAGAGATAAAATCAGAAGAATCTGAGGAAAAAGTACAAGAAGATTGGCAAGATGGCCCCAGAGAGAGCTTTGAGCCGGTTATAAATATTTCCGAGCCGATCGTTAATCGAGTGCCCAGCGTTTTTAGGTCTTTGGTCGCGTATGCCACGGTTCTGGTGATAATAGTTTTACCGCTTAAATTACTTACTTACCAAGATGTACCAAGCGAAATGGCTGGGCGGGTTCTGGGCACGACCGAATTGGCCCTTAATGATATTATCAGCGCCGGAGTGGCTTCATCCGAGATTAATTTTGATGAAGCCAGCGCTTATTTTGCGTCAGCCGAGCAAGGCTTTGATGCGGCTAGGGAACAAGTATATTTAATATCAAAAATTGCCGCATTTCTTTCCCCAATAATTCCGAATGAAAAACTGCGTCAAGCCGAGCAAGCGGATTATATAATCCAGGCTGGTATTATTGCATCAGAGATGGGCCAATATTTTAGCCAGTTGGCCGATAGACTCTTGGATAGAGGCGAAATAGAAACCGGTATGTTTATAATGAATTTAGCTGAAGCTAGCCATTATTTGGAAACAAAAAGCCTGGCCTTAGAGGAAATAATTGAGAAAATCGATCCGCAGGTCTTTCCGGATGAATACGCTAGCATAGGAGAGATGATGAAACAGCAAGGAGGACGGCTTAGTAAAAGTGCTAAAGAGCTGCGGCTGATTTCTGATCTTGTGCTTAGTGCCAGCGGATTTAATATGGATTCGCGGCTGTTGTTTGTGTTCCAAAATAATACCGAGCTTAGGGGGAGCGGCGGTTTTGTCGGTTCTTATGCCTTAGTTGATTTCCATGACGGCGAAATTAAAAATATTGAAACTCCCGGGGGTGGCAGTTATGACACCGAGGCCGGCCTTTATACTTGCGTACAGTCGCCTGAACCACTTTGGTTAGTCAACCCCCGTTGGTATTTTTGGGACGCGAATTGGTGGCCGGATTGGCCGATGAGCGCGGGCAAGCTGATGTGGTTTTTGGAAGAAAGCAATGGGCCCAGTGTGGACGGGGTCATTGCTATTACCCCGACAGTGATGGAGCGGGTACTGGAAGTAATTGGACCACTGGACATGACGCTTGAGTACGGCGAAATAATTACTCATGAGAATTTTTGGCCGGTAATACAAAGCATTACCGAAACTAAGCCTTTAGTAGCGAGTAGTACCGCCAGTACTACCGAGGAGCAAGTAAAACCAGAACCCAAAAAAATAATCGGTGATTTATTGTCCTTATTTTTAAGTGAGCTGCCTAAGCGTTTGGATAAAGAAAATGTTATAAAATTAATTGGAGTATTTTTGGATAGTTTTAATGAAAAACAGGCTCTGGCTTTTTTTAACGATAAGCTTAACCAGCAGATAATTAAGGATCTAAACTGGGACGCTGGCCTTAATGA
>JAUVLY010000107.1 GCA_030600505.1 Candidatus Falkowiibacteriota bacterium | reverse complement strand
AAGATATGGACAAAGCATTGCTTAAAACCTGGAAAAATTATCAGAAGGCCTTGCCGATTCTTTTTGGCATGTTTTTTTTGATTAGCTTATTAACTCCATATATTGAGACACTTTATAAAAGCTTATTTAGTGGTAATTATATTATTGACCCACTCGTCGGTTCGCTTTTGGGGTCTGTTTCGGCTGGTATGCCGATTACGGCCTACATTTTAGGCGGTGAACTATTGGATATTGGAATAAGCCTTTTGGCAGTAACCGCTTTTACTCTAACCTGGACTATGGTTCATTTGGCATTTTTGCCCTTAGAAAGTAAATATCTGGGTAAACGCTTTGCTATAACCAGAAATATAGTTAATTACTTTTTTGCTGTCATAATCTCAATATTAGCGGTTGCAATAATTAATACGCTAAAATAATGAAAAACAAGGAAAAGAAAAAAATAAGTGGAACAAAAAAGTTTTTAATATTTGTGGCGCTGGTTTTCTTTTTGTTTTTATTTTTGGAACCAATAATTTTAATGGCCGCGCTTATAAATACTTTTATATTATTATTTAAGGTATTTCCGGTTTTAGTCTTAGCCTTTATAGTGAATTATTTTATTAATAGATTTATAAAAGAAGATACATTAAAAAGGCACCTGGGGCATGATTCCGGCATAAAAGGTTATTTTTATGCGATAGTAGCCGGCATATTAATTGGCGGGCCGCCTTATATACTTTTTCCAATGCTAGGGGAGTTTAAAAAGAGCGGTGTTAAAGATTCCTTGTTAGCCATTTTTCTTTTTAACCGCAATGTAAAAATACCCTTTATCCCGGTTGTGATATTTTATTTTGGCGTAACTTATACTATTGTAATATCGGTATTATTAATATTATTTTCTTTATTGAATGGAGCGATAGTAGGACGACTGGTTAATCGCACTTCAGTTGACCAAACCGGATAAAATCGGTAGTATTAAATAAGGTAAATAAGAAAAATAAGGTAAATAAGAAAAATAAGAAAGTAAGATAAATAAGATATTTTTCTTATTTTTTTATTTTAGGCGAAGTAAATCTACCTTTGTTCTTTAATATCAAAAATTGAAAAATCAGAAATGGGCAAATAGGGAGGTAAATAATATGGATCAAAATGATCTTAAAGATAAAATATCGTTAACATCAACAGAAGCGTTTCCTTTAAAAACTATAAAAGTTGAAACAGAAGTTAATATTAGTAAAGTTATAAATGCAGCAATAGAACAACATTATGAATTTGATTTGCTGAGATTGCTTATTGATAGAGCATTAGACAATTATTTTACTTTAATAGTTAATGAAGAAATGGAAGAAACACCTGATACCACCTTGATAGAAAAATATTCAGACAAAAAGGAAACATATCATAAAATAGGGGTATTATGTACAAAATTAGAAGGAATGTAAAAGAAATTTTGACAAAAGTAACACTTGCGAGAGTTTTGCCCAAACTCTCGCCTAATTCTGATTTTTTAATAAAAAGGAAAACAAAAAATAAATTTGTTTATGAAGAAAATACATAATTTTTGCATCATCGCTCACATCGACCATGGCAAATCTACACTAGCGGATCGGATGCTTGAGATTACCGGGACAATAGATAAGCGGAAGATGAAGGATCAAATATTGGATAGGATGGATTTGGAACGAGAAAGAGGAATCACCATTAAGCTTCAGCCCGTGACCATGGAATATAAAGGCAATATTTTAAATTTGATCGATACCCCGGGTCATGTTGATTTTAGCTATGAAGTTTCACGCTCCTTAGCCGCGGTTGAAGGAGCGGTTCTTTTGGTTGATGCTACCCAGGGTATTCAGGCGCAGACTTTGGCTAATTTATATTTGGCCATGGAACAGGATTTAACGATTATTCCGGTGATAAATAAGATCGATCTGCCGGCCGCAGACAAAGAAAAAACCAAGCGGGAGATCCTGGAACTTTTGGGCTGCAAGGAAGAAGAAATAAAATATGCCAGTGGAAAAACCGGTGAAGGCGTTGATGAAATATTAACAGAAATTGTTAAACGCGTCCCGTCTCCACATACCTCACCCCGACCCTCTCCTTCTAAATGAGTGGCAGACAAAATTCCCCCTCCTTACGAAGGGGGGGGCCAGGGGGGGGTGTTGCGCGCTTTAATTTTTGATTCAAACTACGACGAATATAAAGGCGTAGTAGCTTATGTGCGGATAGTTGACGGCCGTGTTAAGAAAGGCGACAAAATTAGATTAATGGAAAGCCAGGCCGAGAGCGATGCTCTGGATGTGGGTATTTTTAAACCGGATTATAAATCAACTGGGGTTTTAGATACCGGGCAAATCGGCTACATAATTACCGGCTTTAAGAATGTTAGCGAGTGCCGGGTTGGAGACACAGTGACTATTCAGAAGGCCCCTGATGAATTGGAACCGCTAAGAGGGTATAAAGAAGTTAAACCAATGGTGTATGCTGGAATATTTCCCAAAGAGGGAAATGAATATCAGGAGCTACGCGAGGCAATAGAACGGCTTAAGCTAAATGACGCGGCTCTGGCCTATGAGCCGGAGCAAAGCCAGGCCCTGGGCATTGGTTTCCGTTGCGGATTTCTAGGTATTCTTCACTTAGAAATTTTTCAAGAACGCTTAAAGCGGGAATACGGCATTAACTTAATTGTCACACTTCCTAGTGTGGCTTATAAGGTGGCCAAAACAGATGGTAGTAGTTTTGTTATGCGTACGCCCCAGCAGTTTCCTCCTCGTGAAACCATAGAACATATAGAAGAGCCTTGGGTAAAATTGGACGCTATTACCCCCAAAGAATATGTTGGTAATGTAATGAGTCTGGTCCAGGATAAGCGGGGAATATATCAGAATACCGAATATATTGATGAAACCAGGGCGATTCTACATTACGAAATCCCTTTAGCCGCAATTTTAACTGATTTCTATGATAAAATAAAAGGGATAAGTTCCGGTTATGCCTCAATTAATTATGAGTTTAATAATTACAAGGAAGCGAATGTTGTCAAAATGGATATTTTAGTAGCTGAAGAAATAGTCGAGGCTTTGTCCTCAATAGTATATGAG
>JAUVLY010000017.1 GCA_030600505.1 Candidatus Falkowiibacteriota bacterium | reverse complement strand
AACAAACTCCACTAAAGCCAGATTTCTGGCGTAATCCATTCGCATTGGACCAACAAGGCCAACAATACCGGTTTTATCTTTTAGCTGGTATTTGGCCATGATCGTGCCAAACATATGGCCAAAAGGATTCTCTCTGCCGATTAAAGTATGCGTGCCAACATCTATTTGGTCAAACATTCCATCAACAATTTCGTCGATCCGGTCAATTACGCCGGATATATCATAGATAACATTGATCTCCGCAAACTCAGGCTGTTGAAAAAGGTTGGAAATGCCGGTGTAATAAACATTATACCGGTGAAAGGCCCAAAAAACAGCTGTGTCGGTTAGGTCAGCCAGCTTCTTGGCAGTCTCCCGAAAATTAGCCTCATCTTTAGAATTAAGAACTTTGGTTAAATCACTTTCGTCGTTTTTATTGATTTTCTTATTACCCAGGCTGGCCATAAATAAATGATAAGCCTTTTCGGTCGGCACCCGTCCGGCGCTGGTGTGAGGCTGGATAATATAGCCTTCTTCTTCCAGAGCCATCATATCATTGCGCACAGTGGCCGGGGAAACATCCAGCTCATATTTTTCAACTAAAACTCCAGAGCCAACCGGCGCCCCGGTTTTTATATGCTCCATGATAATTGTACTTAGTATTAACCTTTTTCTCTCGTCCATAGGTCTTTCTACCGATCTTTAGATCGGGTAATAGGCACTTTAGTGCCAAGCGTTATAATTATATTTAACAATAATAATTATATCACTTTTAGCACTCCTGTCAAGAGAGTGCTAATTTTACTAATATTAAATAAAAAAATAAGGGGATCTAACTTTGTTTGTTAAATCCCCATTATTACCTTCACTTATTGTCTCATGTACGACCAGGCAATACTAGCCGCCATAGTAATGGCCTCCCGATTTTTCCATCTACATTTTTCCTTCAAACTCTTTCTAACATCTGCTCTTCGCGCCTTATTATTTTCTTTTAAAAACTCAATTGCGTCCTTGACCATTTTATGGAAAGACTCAATTTTAATACCATGGCTATGGTAAATTTGATTAGCAGCAATGGTCGCTTGGCCCCGATATTGAGCATCAGCGCCATAAATTTCGATACATTTTTCACAAACGTAGTCGGGTGGCTCAACATCTTCTGAGCAGCCATTAACGATACACGTCTTAATCTTTTCTGGCTCCTTATAAAATTTACCAATAGCCATAACGTCAAACAATAAAGTTTCTTTCATTAATTTCCCCCTTTTCACAAGTTAGAGTAAAAAAAATATATGTTTAAATTTCATTTTTAAATGAACGATACACCCCCGAATACGCGAAAAGCTCCGAAATTACGGAGCTTAGTTATCAAAGATATCAAGAATGTTCTAGTAATATTATCAATTAAAATCTTATCCGTCAACCCTTGTTTCGCTACCCTTATATTCACCAAAATACCAGGTTAAAAATTCCCGTACTACCGGTACGGCCGTGTCCGAGCCCTCGCCGCCTTCTTCTATTAATACGGTAATTACCAATTCAGGATTATCAAATGGGGCAAAACCGGTAAACCAGGCATGATGGTCGTTCTTACTGGACCACTGGGCCGTACCGGTCTTGCCGGCCACCGCGGTCGGTACACTCTGTAAGCTTCTGGCACTGCCATCGGTCACAGTGCGGCGCATACCCTCGCGGACAACATGGATATTGTAAGCATCAATAAAATCTTCGCGAACCAACTCGGAGTGGACCGCGCTAAACGGCTTATCATCGCCGGTAAGTACCTGATGGATAAAATGCGGCCGATAAAGCTTGCCGCCATTGGCAAACACACTGGTAAACAAAGCCACTTGCAAAGGAGTAACCAAAAGGTCGCCCTGGCCGATGGCCATATGATAGGTATCGCCGATATACCAGCGTTCGCCTTTTACTTCTTCTTTCCAGCTCCTGGTCGGCAAAAAACCGCTGGCTTCACCAGCTAAATCAATGCCGGTTTGCGTACCCAGGCCAAAAAGCTCGCCGTACTCTACCATCCTGTCTACGCCCAAACCGCGGAAATTTTCGTACCCGCCGCCAATATTATAAAAATAAGTATTAACCGATTCGGCAATCGCTCGGCGCACATCTATCCGGCCGTGGCCGCCCGCGCGCCAATCCGGAAAAAACCATTGTCCAATTCTAATCCCGCCAACCGACAAAAAGCTCGTATACTCACTCACTATCCTCTCTTCCAGCGCAGACGCGGCCCAAACCGGCTTTATCGTTGAACCGGAAGGATATTCCCCGCTTATTGCCCGATTAAACAAAGGCTTGTCTTTATGACTAATCAAAGTTTGATAATCATCAATGCTTATACCCCTGGCAAAAGCATTATTATCATACGCCGGCAAGCTAACCATAGCCAATACCTCCCCGTTTGACGGATCCAAAACTACAGCCACGCCACGGGTCAATTCCAACTCGTCCAATTGCTTGATTAAAATCTCTTCCAATTTAACCTGCACGTAAGTATCAATCGAGAGAATAATATTGTGTCCGTCCAGAGCCTCCGCTTGCTTAATGATCTTCTTCTCCTTACCCAGCGCATCCACCTCAATATGTTTTTTGCCGCTTTCACCTTTAAGTTCATTTTCCCAAAAATATTCTATCCCCATTTTGCCGATATAATCAATCGGCCAATATCCGCCGCCATAACTATCCAGCTCATCCTGATTGATCTTGCCGGTATAACCGATAATATGGGACAAAGAATGCCCCACTTTTGTGTTTTGGTCCTGATTGTCAATCCCGTAAACCAAATATTCACGATTGGTTTTTTGGCTAAGTACTACTCCGGGCCAATTATCACTGGCCAAGTACAAGCGCATTGCTTCTTCGTAGGGAATCTTATCGACTATAAAAAGGGGTTGATAAGCCTCCAGACTGCGCCGGTCCTCAATCACGGATAAAATTTTATAAATCTCTTCTTCACCAGGATCTTTAATGATCCGGCTAATCGCGGCAATAATATTGTGCAGTTCGTTCTCGCCGCGGGGTAAATCAGCCGGGATAAAATAAAGTAAAAAATTGGCCTTATTCCGTACCAGGGTCCGTCCGGTACGGTCATATATTACCCCCCGCCTGGGCTCAACGCGTTCGATCCGCAAACGGTTGCCCTCGGCCAAGGAGAAATAATATTCACCTTTTACAACTTGCAACCAGGCAGTTTTAGCCAGAATAATTGCCAAAAAAAATACCAAAGCCAAGGCCAGCCAAGGTAATATTTTAATATTAAAATTTTGTCCAATAGTTTCCCGCTCTTCTTTATCGGCAATATAAACGTCTTCAGACCATTTACATCGATTTACCATCGACAGCTTGGCGCTTTTCCCCTTGCCGGTTTGAATAACAAAGGGGTCAACATCCCTGGATTGACGCTTGGGTTTTATATATTTAAAGCCTTTCATTTTTATATTATTGTCATTATTCGCATGTGCCGCATTTGTAGTGCGGCTTTTTGCGCTAGCAAAAACAACATTAATCTATAAACACCGGGCGATAGCGTTTAGTAAAAATTGTTATTAGATAAAAGAATAATACGCTAAAAATTAAATTCATAATTATCACCCGACTCTGGGCCAGCCAAAAAAATTGGCTAGTAAACATGTCCAGCGGCGCACTGGCCACTAACGCGCTTATTATACTTAATAAACCCAGCAACAATCCATAGCTTAAAGTAGCCGAAACAGTCAAGGCGAGAAACGAATAAAGAGAGCGATTGGTAAAATAACTATTCTTTAAATAATAAACCACCATTGCCATCACGCTGACGCCAAGCAGATGGAAGCCAAATGGGGTAAAAGCCAAAAAATCCAGAAGCGCGCCCGTACCTATTACCCACCACCAAATCGTCCGCGGCTGGGCCAGGCTAACAATATATACCAGAAACACAATAATTATATCCAAATACATAAACCAGCCAGGCAAAGTTCTGATAAAAGACAACTGGAATATAACTAAAAATAAAATTAAGGTAAAATTTATTGCTAGTTTATAATACATATCTATTAATTAAAAATGATAAATAACAAGCACCAAATTTGGAAAAGCACCAAATAACAAGCACCAAATAACAAATAAGCTCCAAATTCAAAATCCCAATGACCAAAATTATTATTATTTATCATAAATATTTTGAATTTGATATTTGTTATTTGGAATTTATTTGTAATTTGTTATTTGGAATTTAAAATTTATTCACCATTATGGTTTTATTATTGACACAATAAGTAAATTATTCATATCCATAAGCGGCGTTATCTGAGCGCTTTGCCATAGTTCGTTGCTCTCTTTGTTTACTTCCAGCACTTTGCCTATTACTAGACCGCGCGGTATGGTTTCTTCCAAACCGGAGGTAACAACAATGTCATCTTTTTTGATCTCAACTTCCTGGGGGATAAAATTCATTTTGATCGTCAGGCCCAGCTCGCCTTCGGTGACACCGTTGCTTACCTCATTACCCAGGACACTAGCCGCTAATTTGCATTGCCGGTTGTTGACCAAACGCACCAATGATGAGGCTTCTTTCACAAGTGCCAATTTGCCCACTACAATTCCCTGCTTATCCACCACCGCCAGGCCAATTACTAACCCGTCAGCCAAGCCTTTGTCGATCAAAATTGATTCGGTTCGTCCGGTCACATTAGTTATATCGCCGCGTGATATTACGCGAGAAAGAATATGCCCGTAACCGTGATCATCAAAAAAATTCAAATACTCCCGCAATATCGCGTTTTCTTCTTCCACTATTTTAAATTCCACATTTTCCGATATTAACTGATTGGTTTCCGCTTGCAGATCATTGATCCGCTGCCACAAATCAACTTTACTGGTCTGCTCGCCGTAAGCTATGTTAATATCGGCTCCCCAGCTATAAATCGCTGATAACAGCGGATTAAGGCCACGTGATAAATACCGCTCTGCCGGGCGCAAAGCGCCAATTGAGTGCAAAAAAACAAGCAGCCCAATTAAGGCCGCAATATAAACAAAATGTTTTCTTTTTAGGTTGGTCATGATATTGAGTTCATTTATAGCAGTAAGTCAATTTATTATAGTCTGAATATTTTTAATCGTTTTTAGAAAACAGAAAGCAGAAAACAGAAAGCAGACTTTTGACAAGTTATGCCCAAAGGGCACTAACAGTAGTCGGGAATATTCAAATTCCTTGACTGAAAAATTATTCAAAATTAATAACCTGTTTTCTGCTTTCTGCTTTCTGTTTTCTGCTTTCTGTTTTCTAAAATCAATACTCTTCGCTTCCCGGTGATATTACTTTTTCTAAAAGCTCCATATCGCTAAGCAAAATCCCCGCACCCCGGACCACGCAAGTCAAAGGATCGTCCGCTAAACGCACCGGAATGCGCGTTGCCTGGGCAATCTCTTTGTCTATCCCCCTTAGCAAGGCGCCGCCGCCGGATAAGGCAATGCCATGTTCGTAAATATCAGACACCAGCTCCGGCGGAGTTACTTCAAGCGTACTTTTTATATTCTCGATTATCTGATTAATGGTCTTACTAATCGCCTCTCTTACTTGGCTGTCATTTAGCTTTACGGCTCTGGGCAAACCGTTTATCAAATCCCGGCCGCGTACTTCCATTGTCATTGGCTCTTTCATTCCGGACGCGGAACCGATACTAATTTTAACATTTTCGGCAACTTGCTCGCCAATCAAAATATTAAATTCTTCCCGCACGTACTGGGTTATATTATTATCCATTGCGTTACCTGCTAATCTGATCGCCTTCCAAGCGACTACGCCGCCCAGGGAAATAACGGATATTTCCGTGGTGCCGCCGCCGATATCAACCATCATAGTGGCGGTTGGCTCGGCTACCGGTAAACGCGCGCCGATCGCCGCGGCCATTGATTCTTCGATCAAATATACCTGCCGCGCTCCGGCGGATTTGGCCGCGTCCTCTACCGCTTTCTTTTCCACTTCAGTAACGTCCAGGGGAACCCCGATAACTACCCGCGGACGGGGAATCAGCGTAAAACTCTCGGCGTGAACCTTATCAATAAAATATTTAAGCATTTTTTCGGTTACTTCAAAATCTGAGATCACTCCGTCAACCAGAGGCATAATTGCCTGAATATGGGCCGGAGTTCGCCCCACCATTTGCTTAGCCTCTTCCCCTACTGCCAAAATCTCATCGGTACGCGTATTAACCGCCACCACACTTGGCTCATTAATAACGATCCCTTTGTCATGGGTGTAGACCAGGGTATTTTTGGTCCCTAAATCAATCCCCAAATCTTTACTAAATTTTCCTAAAAGCTTATTTAACACAAATATGTCTTAATAAATTTTAAACTTTAGCGTTTAATTACTTTTGTCATTCTGAACGAAGTGAAGAATCCCGTGGATCTAGTGACGAGATCCTTCGCTTCGCTCAGGATGACATAAGAATTTATATTATCCCAATATGTAAGTCGTAATATTTTTAATTACAGAGTTAACTCTGTAATTAGTTTTTTTAACTTAATTATTTTTACCTCATCACTATCTCGTCTTTTTACTTCAATTGAATCTTCCTTAAGGGTCTTTTCGCTAACCACTAACCTAATCGGGCAACCAATTAAATCAGCGTCAGCAAATTTCTCGCCGGCACTTACCTCCTCCCGGTCATCATACAAAACCTCAATCTCTGCCTGTTCTAAATTTTTGTACAGCTTTTCTGCTTGCTCATTTTGCTTCAGCGATAATAAATGCACTTTAAACGGAGCAATTGATTCTGACCAAATCATACCCTTGTCATCGCTTAGAGTTTCTACAACTGTACCCATCAAGCGCTGTAAACCAATGCCATAACAGCCCATGATCACCGGCTTTTTCTCTCCTTTTTCATCAGTATAATAATAATCAAACGGTTCAGAGTATTTATTCCCAAGCTTAAAAATATTACCGACCTCCACGGCCTTTTCCTCTTTAAGCTCTTTATTGCCGCATTCCGGACATTTATTTTCAACATCATTAAGCACCTCTTTGTTTATTGCGATCTTACATTTATCACAAATATATATCAGGTCTTCACCGGCTTTAGTAATTGTTTGAAATTCATGGGAATATTTAGAAAAAGAACCGCCCGAAGCAAAGGTAATGTAAGTAGAGCTACCAATGCCGCAACGCTCAAAAATACGCACGTAAGCCTGCTTGGCTTTTTCATAATAATCATCCAAGTCCTTGTCATTCACGTGAAAAGAATATAGATCTTTCATCATAAACTCCCGACCGCGAAGAATGCCGGACTTGGCCCGCTTTTCATCCCGGAATTTATTCTGAATATGATAAACATACACCGGCAAATCTTTATATGAACTGGCGTATTTTTTCACCAAGGGCGAAACTATTTCTTCGTGTGTTGGACCCAGCGCGTACTCAATCTTTGAATAATGGCTGGTAAAACGGAAAAGGTCGTCCATATTTTCCCAGCGCTTGGTTAAAAGCCAGCGCTCCTTGGGCTGGAGGGTAGGCATATATATTTCCTGCCCGCCAATGGCGTTTATTTCTTCCCTGATTATCTGTTCAATTTTTTTGTACACCCGGTAGCCCAAAGGCAGAAGAGTATAAACCCCGGCCATCACCTTGTCGACAAACCCGGCCCGGATAAGCAATTGGGCGTTCTTGCTGGTCTCGTCTTTGGGCGCTTCTTTAATTGTTTTTGTAAATAGTTTTGATAGCTTCATAAATTAACAATTAATTCGCATGTGCCGCATTTGTAGCGCGGCTTTTTGCGCTAGCAAAAACAACATAAAATTATAGCTTTCTACTCATTTATATTACCCTAAAATAGGCTAATTTGTCAAAGCGACTGTAATTAACCAACAATAAAAAAACATCTTCAAATTAGAAGACGAATTTAGTGGGTTAAATAAATATTATAGACGGCAGAAAACAGAAAGCAGATAGCGGTATAAATTTTAACTTAATGTAAGCAAATGCCTGATGTCTGTTTTCTGCTTTCTGTTATCTGTTTTCTACCTTACCTCTTCATCAATTTCTCCCACACCACCAATACCGGGCTGGCTAGGAATATGGAAGAATAGGTGCCGATAAAAATACCGATTACCAAAGCCAGGACAAAAGACTTGATAGTAACGCCGCCAAAGAAAAGAATTGCAAGCAGTACTAAGAGAGTGGTAACTGAAGTATTTATAGAACGCTGAATAGTCTGGTTAACGGAAGTATTAACAGTCTCTTCAAAATTATCTTCACTCTTAGGCAAATTTTCCCTTACCCGGTCAAACACGACAATTGTATCATTAACCGAGTAACCAAGCACAGTAAGGATAGCGGCCACAAAGGCGGTATTAACTTCCACGCCAAAAAATTTACCGAGAACCGCGAACACGCCAATCACAATGATCACATCATGAAAGAGGGCGATGGTTGCCGACAAACCGTATTTCCAACTAGCCACCGGCTTGCTTACTTTACGGAAAGCCCAGGCAATATATGAAACAATCGCGATCAACACAATAATCATCGCGGTAATTGAACGGCCCTTTAACTCCTGCCCAATAGAAGGACCGACCGAATCAAAGCGCAACTGGACTACTGATGATTTGCTTAAATCATCAATATCAATTTCAAGGACAGGGGTAGTAGTCGCGTCGCCTGAGGCAGCAACGCTAGTATTTAGCTCTAATGCGCTTTTCCCACCCACTAAATCGTTAAGCGCCTTAATAACATCCTGATGCTTTTCTTCGCTAATATCCTGAAATTTAAGGATCATGCCTTTCTCAGCCACCGGCTGTACGACTAAGCTGCCCAGCCCTAAATCACCCACTGCCTCTGTTACCACACTTGTATCCGGCCTATTCTCTGTAAACTCCACTTCCAAAAGCGACCCGCCGGTAAAATCTATGCCTAGATTTAAACCCCACAGGGCAATTGCCAAAATAGCCAAAACCACTACTGTCCCGGATATACTTAACCAAATTTTTCTGTTTTGTATTATTCTATACATAGTTATCGCCTTCGGCGAGCCCCGCTACAAATGGGGCACATACGAATTAATGTTTCTCGCTTCGCTCGGCCCCACTACAAATGGGGCACATACGAATTTTATATAATCCTAATCTACAAATTTATCCAAATACTACAAATATTTTTATCCGAATAATTCGGATTATTCTTTTTGTAATATTTGGATACTAATTTGTAGTATTCGGATTATTACTTTTAATGCCCATCAACCACAACCTCTTAAACATCCAATCACTGCTAGAGAGCTGAAGGAAAGTCTTGGTAATAACGATTGCGGAAAACATAGATACCAACACGCCCAGGCCAAGAGTTATGGCAAAACCTTTTACTATACTGGTCGTAAATTGTATAAGAATGAAACAAGTTATCAGAGTTGAAACATTACCATCCCGAATTGATGGCCAAGCGCGGTTAAAAGAATCAGTAACCGCCAGTGATAAAGGCTTGCCGTCACGCAGCTCTTCTTTTAACCTTTCAAAAATAAGTACATTAGCGTCCACTGCCATACCGATTGAGAGGATAAACCCGGCCAAACCGGAAAGAGTCAGAGTAACCGGCCAAATTTTAAATAAAGATAAAACCAAAATTCCGTAAATCGCTAAAGATAACACCGCCAAAATTCCCGGTATCCGATAATAAAGGATCATGAAAACCGCTACTAGGACAAGGCCGATTAGGCCGGCAAACAAACTTGATTCCAGTGAGGCTTGGCCCAGGGTCGCCCCAACTGTCTGCTGGCTGATAAGCTCGATCGGCACCGGCAAGGCACCGGCTTGCAAGCGCTGGGCTAACAGTTTAGCATCTTTAATATTAAAACCGCCGGAAATAACGGCTTGTCCGCCGGTAATCTTCTCATTAACATTGGGAACACTGATCGGATAATTATCCAAAAATATCGCCACCGGTTTACCAACATTTCTTTCGGTTATCTCGGCAAAAAGATCTGAGCCTTCGGAATCAAACTCAAGTGAAACTTGGGGTGAGTTATCATTCGGATTAAACGAAACAAAAGCGCGCTCAAGATGTTTACCGGTCAGCTCGGTATTGCTCCACTCCGGTTCTCCGCCCACAATCGCTTCCTCGGTAATAACGGGCACTATTATGCGCCTGACTTTATATTCTACCAGCTCCCGCTCTTCCTGCTTGTATATTAAGTGATAACCAAATTTAGTTTCAACAATAAATGAAATAGTTCCAACTGCCTGCGGGAATAAGGCGTCTTCAAAGGGTTTAAGCATAGCGCCGCGGCCAAACCACCCCAGGTCACCGCCGGCCGGCGCGCTCGGGCCGGTTGAATTTTCTTTGGCCAAGTCAGCGAAATTAGCCGGTGTGGCTCGTGCTTCTATTTCTTTCATTTTGGCCAATGCCTCATCGCGCGTAAGGCCATTCTCGCATTGCTCACTTTCGTTATGACAAATTAAAATATGCGCGGCTCGAATTTCTTTTTCCGGCTCATTATCGTTAAAGGGGTTAACTTTAACCTTTTTATCATCCAATTTAAATATCTCATACCCCAAGCTGGTTTTAATCAAGTCTGATGTGATCTCTCCTTTAACCAGGTCTTTAACATAAATAAATATTTCCGGACTGCTTTGCTCAGTTAGCCAGCCCATATCACCGCCATTAT
>JAUVLY010000010.1 GCA_030600505.1 Candidatus Falkowiibacteriota bacterium | reverse complement strand
CATGCAAGATGATACAATGACATTTCATTTAATTGGTAATCATTCTGTCTATAAAGATTAAATGCCAAAAAATAATTTTGGCTTGCTATGGACAAAATAACATATCTATGCTACAGTATTTAAGGTTAAGGTAATAGTTATATTATCTGACTTTTAGCTACATTTTAGCTAAATTAAGTAGTTAAAGTAGGAATAAAGTCGAATTTCTACCCACGCTATACACATTACAAACTTTATTTCTACATTTTTACATGCAAGGAACAATCAAAAAATTGACTGATAAAAACTTCGGTTTTATCGCTCAAGATGGCGCTGACAAGGATCTTTTCTTTCACGCCAACGAACTTGTAGACGTTGACTTTAGCGAACTTCGCGAAGGTGATGCTGTAACTTTTGAAGTTACTGACACCCCTAAAGGTCAAGCTGCTGTTCAGGTTAAGAAAGCTTAATACTTTTCTTATATCAAACAAAAAGCCCCTTGATAAATATCGAGGGGCTTTTTAGATTTGTAAAAACTTTATATATCTATTTATTTCTTTACCTTTTGCGTTATTTCATCCAATTCTTCATCACTGTAAAAATCAATAATTATCTGCCCGCCTTTACCCTTCCGTTTAACCTCCACTTTTGTACCAAAAAATTCTCTAAAAGCAAACTCTTTGTCCTTATCCCGGTAGTTAATCTTGATCCTGGCCCGCTTGGTTCCGCCCAAACGCTTGATCTCCTTATCGGTATCCGTAATCGTCATTTTATTGCGGATAATTTTACGGAAAAGATTAAGCTGTTTTTCCTCGCCTTCCACACCGAGCAAATACTTGGCATGGCCTTCGGTAATTTTCCCGTTTATTAAGGCAACCTGGATTTCGTCCGGCAAATTAAGCATGCGGAGAATATTGGTAACTGTGGGGCGGCTCTTACCAACCCGCTTAGCCACCGCGTCTTGACCCAGGCTAAACTCATCTATCAAACGGCGATAAGCGTGGGCCAACTCAATCGGATTAAGATCCTGACGCTGGATATTTTCTATCAAAGCCATTTCCAGCTTGGCCTGCTCGCCTACCTGGCGCACCACTACCGGTACAGTCTCTAGCCCGGCTATTTTGCTGGCCCTAAGCCTACGCTCCCCGGCAATCAACTCATAAGTGTCACCCTCTTTGGTCGCGATTAAAGGCTGGATAATGCCATGCTCTTTAATTGACTCCACCAACTCTTCCATTGGCACGGAGTCAAAATTTTTCCGCGGCTGCTGCGGATTAGCTTTGATCTTATCCAAAGGCACATCAAAAATTTGGCTGCCATTAGCCGGACCGCTACTGGCCGCAGAGGTTACGCTATCAGCTTTTTTAATATTGTTTTTGTCAGGAATCAAGGATCCTAATCCACGGCCAAGTCCACTTTGAGGCATATAGTTTAAATTAATAATCAATAATCAAGATACCCGCCCGACTCGCTACGCTTGCGTTGCGGGCGCGGCAATAATCAAAAAATAATCAAACATCAATATTCAAAAACGTTTTGTTTGTAATTTGGTTATTGGGTATTTTTTGGTTATTGTTACTTGTGATTTGGTTATTTTATAAGTTAACTTTATCTTCAAGATTTATAAGCTCCCGTGCTAGCCGATTATACGCCTTAGCTCCTTTGGACTTTGGGTCATAGTGGAGAATAGAACGGCCATAACTGGGTGCTTCAGCCAGACGTACGCTTCGCGGAATAACTGAACGAAAAACACGGTTTGGAAAATGCTGATAAAGCTCATTCATTACCGAACGGGCCAAACGATTACGCGTGTCAAATAGGGTTATCACCGCACCCATTATGCTTAGCTCCGGCTTAAGGTGGCGCTGGACCAGACTGATGGTTTCGAGTAGCTGAGACAAGCCCTCTAGGGCATAATACTCACTCTGAATCGGGATTAAAACCTCGTCCGCTGCTACCAGGCTATTAACCGTAAGCAAACCCAGGGAAGGCGGACCGTCAATAATAATATAATCATACTCCCCTTTTATTTCATTTAAGGCATTAAGCAGCCGAAATTCACGCTCCTCCATAGTAACCAATTCTACCCCAGCGCCAGCTAAGGATATTGAGGAGGGAGCAACTTTGAACCGATCATGCAAAGTTCGTTTTACTATACTATAAAAAGGTTTTTGGCCGATAATCGCCTCATACACACCATGCGGTAAATTGCGATGGTCTATTCCGATTCCCGATGTAGCATTGGCCTGTGGGTCAATATCAACCAAAAGCACCTCCCGGCCCAGGTGCGCCAAATAAGCCCCTAAATTCACCGCTGTAGTGGTCTTACCAACTCCTCCTTTCTGATTTACAATTGAGATGATTTTACCCATATTCACGCATAACTCATAACGCATAACTCATAACTTTTCGCTACGTGTTATACATTTTACGCTATTATTATACCTTAAATTAAAGATTTTGACAATTTTGTAATTTTAACCTATAATTCTACAAAGGTGGCGTAATCTTCGCCTAATTTTTTATTTAAGCCTCGGTGGCGGAACTGGTAGACCCTCCTTCGCCCTACGGGCTTCGGCGGGCAAGCGCGCTCGTTTTATCGTTTATTATTACATTAAAATATATTATTATATGCCCAGGTGGCGGAACTGGTAGACGCGCGGGACTCAAAATCCCGTTTTCGCAAGAGAGTGAGGGTTCGATTCCCTCCCTGGGCACCCAAAAAAAAGAATCGTGCGATTAATCGTGCGATTCTTTTTTTATTAGAACTATTGCTTATTATTCTAAATCCTTAATCTTTTCCTCTACATCTTTATTACTAGGATTTAAGTCTATGACTTTGTTTAAATAATAAAGCGCTTCTTTGTTCTCGCCTAGGGCGGCGTAGCTAAGGCCCAGGCTGTAGAGGGCGTTGGCGTGCAAAGGCTCAAGGCTGATGACCTGGTTAAAGCGCGCGATTGCTTCCTCGTGTCGGTCTAGATTAAACAATGCCCGGCCCTGTTCGTAATATAAATCAACACTAGTGCGCTCTTTAGTCAATTCGTCCAAAATATTAAGGGACTCTTGATATTCTCCCCTGGCCGAATACACTCGAGCTAAATTAAAATTAGTATTAAAATAATCAGGTTTTAAAACTTTTGATTTAAGCAGTGCTTCCAAAGCGTCATCGTAGCGCTGACTACCCAAATAAAGAATGCCTAGTTCGGTACGTATTACCGGGTTAGTCGGCTCCAGCTTAATCGCCTCTTTAAAAGAAGCAGCGGCCAAAGGAGCGGTTTCGTTGGAATAAGCGGAAAGGTCGCGGTAAATTGTGGCCAAAGCCTCGTGCGTCGCTACCTCCCAGGGGGCCCGGTCACGAGCCAATTTAGCCCAGGTAATCGCCTGGTTAATATTTTTTTCATTACCCTCCAGACTACCCGGACCATATTTTTCGATTGTTTCCATGGCCCGGGTTTGATAGTGGCGGGCCAGAGTTAAAGGATATTTAAAATTATTTTGGTTCAAATCGCTGGCCAAAGCCAAGCGGCCGGGCTTGGCCGCAATTGTCGGCCCATGAAGCCGCTGGCCTGACCCTGACCGGTAAATCGCGGCCGCGGCCCAATTTCTAATTGCAATAGCATCAACCACAAACCAGCCGGCAATAAACAAAAAACCAATAACCACTAAAAAACGCGCCCGGCCAGGATAATCACTAAAATCAATATTTAAAACTCTAGCTGGCTGCCCAGTGTTTATAGAATTAACCAATAATGCCAAGGCAATAAAAAATATAAAAAATATAACCGTGCTAGCACTGTATGCCAGGAGCGCTATCAAAGCAGCCGTTATAAGCCCAATTGCCAAAATACCAAGCCCGGCCTCCTCGCTACTTAATCCCTTGCCTTGCCCAAACCATTTGATCACGCGGAAATAAATCGCGGCTACAAACAGTAAAAAACACAAAATCCCGACTGTGCCGCTGGCGATTATTAAGCCTAATATATATGATGAGCCTTGATTATAGCGAATATGCCAAAAAGGCGAGTCATTCATCTCGCTTGAGCGCAGCAGTGAATTAATCGCGCTAAAGTTTTCTCCGCCATGTCCGATGAGCGGACTGTGTGCCCAGGCGCGGGCGGCCACACCCGCGGTGGCCGGCCAACTAAGCTGGAGCTGGCTGGCAAAACGACGCTCACCGCTTGGCTGGCGGGCAAAACTAAAACTTAAAAAACTAAAACCAAACGTGATAAAAATAAACGCAATTATCCAAACCAGCTGGGTACGCGAGAATTTACTATTTTGCCTGCCGCAGCAATTTAAACTAATTATTATTACAGTACACAGGCCAAAAACAAGACTTAACCAAGCCGGGAAAAAATTAATTATCATTAAAATGATCAATGATAAAATCAACAGAATTATCAAGGCAAAATGCCATTTCTCTCCCGGGATGATCTTTTCTCTTAGATTATTATTAAGCCGGAGAGTAATAAGCACCACCGTCATTAAACTTAAATATATTGAGAGCTGTTCCGCTGTCCCCAAAGCGGCCTTGAGTAGTGAAAAAGCCAGGCTGTCGGCGTTAAGTAAATTAAGGGCCGCTAATAGAAGTAAAAACCCCAAAACCGAGACAACCAGGCCATATATTATAACCAGATAGCGCCAAATCTCATATTTACGCTCACATGAATCAGTATTATGCCGTATTATCAGAAACAACAAAAACAGGCTCAGTAGGGTAAAATAGGGCAATTCACTGGCATTCTCTGCCCCCCAGAAAGAAGCCAAAGGGCTTAAACCCATTAACGCGGCCAGGCCAAGCGAGACAATCCAAATAAACAGCGTTAACTCAATAAAGCCGACCTGAATACGCAAATCCGGGCGTTTCTGCAACAAAAACAGCCAGAGAGCAAAAATGACCGGTACTACCAGCCACAATAAATAACTCTTATTAATATTATCAATACCCAAAAAATTATTGGTCCAGGGCAGAAAAAATATCGGTACTGCGATAATCAAAAACTTAAGCAAGATATTAATTGTCTTATCTGTCAAGCCCATATTATTTATCCTCCCTCTGTTCCTGAATATTACGCTCAAAAACATCGCGGATAAATACACTGACCGCGGTCGCGACCGGAATAGACAAGATCGCCCCGGCTATGCCGGCAACCTTAAAGCCGATCAATATGGCCGCGATGCTGACCACCGGGTTTAAGCCAACTACTTTTTGCATCACCTTAGGAACAATTATATTGTTTTCCATCAGCTGAATAATATAATAGACAAGTGCGATTACGATTGCCAAAGTTGGCGACACAGTTAAGGCTAAAAATACCGCCGGAATAGCCGCTAAAAGCGGCCCTAAATAAGGCACAAATTCGGTTAAACCGGCCAAAAGAGCCAATACCAGGGCATATTCCATTTGTCCGGTAAACAAGTCAATTGTCTTTAAGGCGGCAAAAGTAAGGGTAAAAATTATAACCGACAATATCAGTTGTCCCCTAAGCCACAAGCCGATCTTCTTCTGCATCCGGTTAACAAGCTGCATCACATAGACCTGATGCTGTTTAGGCGCAATTGACCAAACGATCTTTTTTATCGCGTTTTCCTCAACTGCCATATAAAAAGTAATAACCAAGACCAAAAAGAAAGTAAAGATACCGCCAAATATTCCGGTAACGGTTGAGAAAATGCCACCGGCGGCGCTCTGGAGATTGGAACTGATGGAACCGACATTTTCTTTAATATTATCTAAGAGTCCATGCTCAAGTGAATAATTTTTAAGAACTTCAGCACCGGATATTACCTTTTCCACTATGCTGGGGAAATTTTCAGTCAACTCGCTTATCTGGGTAATAATTGGCGGGATCATTAAGAAAATAACCGTACCGACAACCAGAAACATTGTAAGATAAATAAATAATACCCCGATCGCCCGCGGGATCTTTTTCTCTTGCATCCAGTCTACCCAGGGGTCAAGGGCACTGGCTAAAATTAAAGAAACAAACAGAACCGCCAATATCTCCCTAATCAAAAAAAGGAAATAAAACATTACAAAAACCAGAAAAATTTTTATGACTGTTAGAGTGGTAATATTTATGTTTATCGGTCGATTGTTCTGCATATTATTAATATTAATTTTAATAAGTTATATATAAAATTATACAATAATAGCTATTAATTAGCAATCAATTAAGCTTGCATTTCTGTTTTTATTGTGTTAAAGTCAAATATTATTAATTAGTGCAGACCTTTCAAATCTTTATAAAAAAACATTCAAAATTCACCTTAAAAGGAGGGGTAAATGAAAGAAAATAAAAAAACTATTGTTGTACTTTGTAATAATGCTAATGGCCAGATAAGTTGGGACATAGCTTATGAGCTAGGAAAAGAATTGGCATCAGGAAAATACAAAACCCAATGTATGGGTGAGTGTTGGGGTATAGCAGACACTTTAGCAAAAGGCGTGAAGAAATGTAAGGGCTATATCAAGGGTATAATTAATCCCACCGTTGATGCGCTGGCCGCTTCTAATCGTTTTAGCGAAATCGTCAGAATACAGGAGGGCATGGACCGCCTTACTGAACTATTAAGCTCAGCTCATGGCTGTATATACCTGGGTTGGTCTGACCCAAAGGCTTATATCGACAGAATTAATAAGTTGCTTGAAGGGGGTATAAAAAATCCCTTTGTATTAATTGATGTAAATAATCAAAAAACAAAAAAGCAGCACCTGCTATCTGAGGCTTTCGTGGTTGTGAATAGCCCAGAAGAGGCCCTAAGACACTTAAACGCTGTATTTAAAGAAAATCCAGACCTGCCAATAATGGGCAATGTTCCCGGATTTTAACAAACCAAATGTTCTTATGAAAAAAACCTCTCCAGATTTTACCGGAGAGGTTTCTTTATTTTATCTTCTTAATTTAATATTCTTATTCGCATGTGCCCCATTCGTAGTGGGGGCCGAGCGCGCCCAACGGAAGTGCCCTTGGGGTAAAGCGAGCTACGTTACATTCCCATCATACCAGGCATGCCACCGCCCATACCACCGCCCGGTGGCATTGGAGGCATATCATCCTTTTTTTCCGGTTTGTCGGTAATTACGGCTTCGGTGGTAAGGAACATAATGGCCGCGCTAACCGCGTTTTCAAGCGCGCTACGCACAACCTTGGTTGGGTCAACAATGCCACCCTGAATCATGTCTTCAAATTTATCAGCAGCCGCGTTATAGCCTAAATTATTTTGGCCGCCTTTATTTTCGCGAATAATGTTATACAAAATAAGAGAACCATCTTTACCGGCATTTGAGGCGATCTGCTTGATCGGCTCTAAAATAGCAGAATCAATAATTCTGGTTCCCGGGTTATCGCTTTTCTTGTCAGTCAGTTCTTCAAAAGCATTACCGGCTTGAGCCAGGGCTAATCCCCCTCCCGGTACAACGCCTTCTTCTACCGCGGCGCGAGTCGCGTTAAGCGCGTCCTCGATACGGTCTTTTTTCTCTTTCATTTCCGTTTCCGTAGCGGCGCCAACTTTAATAACTGCGACACCACCGGCCAGCTTAGCCAGACGTTCTTGCAGTTTTTCTTTGTCAAAATCAGAGTCACTGGTTTCAATTCCTTTTTTAATTGATTCCACCCGAGCCTTTATTTTCGCTTCATCACCTTTGCCTTCTACAATAGTAGAATTATCCTTGGTAGCAACTACTTTACGCGCTTGTCCCAGATCTTCAATTTTGGTATTCTCCAATTTAAGGCCAACTTCTTCGCTAATCACCCGGCCACCAGTCAAAATCGCGATATCCTCAAGCATTTCCTTGCGCCTATCGCCAAAACCCGGGGCCTTGACCGCAAGTACGTTAAAGGTGCCACGAAGCTTGTTAACCACAAAAGTAGCCAGAGCCTCGCCTTCGATCTCTTCGGCTAAAATAACCAGATCCTTCTTACCGGCCTGGGCCATTGCCTCAAGCAGAGGCAGAACTTCCTGGATGGAAGCGATTTTTTTGTCAGTAATTAAAATATAAGGGTCATTGAACTCCGCTTTCATAGAATCCGCGTCAGTGATCATATAAGGACTGACATAACCTTTATCAAACTGCATGCCTTCAACCACTTCTTTTTCCACGCCAAATGACTGGCCTTCTTCTATAGTGATAACACCGTCTTTGCCAACCGAGTCCATAGCAGCGGCAATAATTTCGCCAATCTCTTTGTCATTGGCGCTGATTGACGCGACCTGAGCGATCTCGTCTTTGGCGCTTATTTGCTTGCTCATTTCCTTTAGCTTGCTGACTATCTCCTGTGTTTTTGCTTCCATGCCAACCCTAATATCAATCGGATCAACACCGGAAGAAACCAGTTTAAGTCCCTCGCTGATCATTGCTTGGGCCAAAATCGTGGCGGTAGTGGTACCGTCACCGGCAACATCATTGGTTTTAGAAGCGACCTCCTTAACCATTTCCGCGCCAAGATTCTCGTATTTATCTTCCAGCTCAATTTCTTTAGCCACGGTTACACCGTCTTTAGTAACAGTTGGGCCGCCATAGCCTTTATCCAATACCACGTTTCGCCCTTTAGGTCCTAATGTAACCTTAACGGCGTTTGCCAATTTATCAACGCCGTTTTTAAGGGCACTGCGAGCCTCCTCGTTGTAAATTATTTGCTTTGCCATATAGTACTTCGTGTCATCCTGAGGAGCGTAGCGACGAAGGATCTCGTTTCTATATCCACGGGATTCTTCGCCTACGGCTCAGAATGACAAAAATTTATTTATAATTATTTATTAATAATTGCTAAAATATCTCCTTCGCTAATTACTAAATACTCTTCATTGTCAATTTTTAATTCGTCTGGTGAATACTTTTTAAACATAATAATGTCGCCAACCTTGACGCTCATAGGCGCGCGTTGGCCGTTGTCCAAAAGCTTGCCATCACCGACCGCGACAACTTCGCCTTTTTCCGGACGTTCTTTGTCTACGGTATCGGGAATAACAATCCCGGATTTAGTGACTTCGTCTTGTGAGATCGGTTTGACCACAACGTTTGTGTGGATGGGTTTTATATTCATAAATCATTTATCTCATAACTCGTAACGCATAACTCGTAACGCTTTATGATTTATTTTACTAATAATAAAAAAAATTAATTAGCACTAAAGATAAGAGAGTGCTAATTTGTATTACTTTTGTATTTTAGCGGTTATTTTACGCCTTGTCAAGCCGAAAAAACAAGCTAATATTACAAAAAATAACAAATCCAAAGATAAACATTTGAGATTGCCACCGTGATTACCATTACGACCAAGCCCACTTTCATAAACTCCCTGAATTTTATCTTATATCCGCTCTTCTCGGCCAGGCCGGCAACGACCAAATTCGCGCTGGCTCCCACCAAAGTGCCGTTCCCACCCAGGCAAGCGCCCAGGGCCAAGGACCACCAAATCGGATTAAGGTCAGTAAAGGTGCTGCCCATTTCTTGCACTAGCGGTATTGTAGTGGCAACAAAAGGAATATTATCAATAAAAGCGGAAAAAATCGCTCCGCCCCAAAGCATGGCGGTTCCGGTAACGGCCAAATTGCCGCCGGTTATTTCAATCATCTTCCCGGCCGCCCAGGATATTGCCCCAACAAACTCCAGACCCCCAACCAATACGAATAGGCCAATAAAAAAGAAAATTGTGGTCCACTCCACCTCGTGCAAAGCCCGCTCCGGGTTTTTATTATCAAGAAAGAGTAAGAGACCGGCGCCAAAGATAGCAATCGTGGCTGCTTCCATGTGCAGCCAGCCATGGAGGAAAAAACCAATCACCACAATCCCAAGTACGAACAAGGCCTTTTTAAGCAACACCGGGTCTTTAATACTATCAGCTTCGCGCAGTTTCATAATGGCATCTTTGTCTTCTTGCTTAGCCGTAAGATGCCGGCCATACTTCCAGCGGAAAATCGGTAACATGACCAGAAATAATATGATCACAATTGGTGCCAAATTAAGCACAAAATCCATAAAAGAAAGACCAGCCGCGCTACCAATAAGAATATTAGGCGGATCGCCGATAAGAGTCGCGCAACCGCCGATATTGCTCATAAAAATTTCAACCATTAAAAACGGCATTGGCTTAATATTCAAATAGTCGCAGATCACCAAAGTCATTGGCACCATTAAAAGAACAGTGGTTACGTTATCTAAGAGCGCGGAAAAAATCGCCGTTATAACGGCAAAAAATACCATTATCCGCCACGGCTCGCCTTTGGCTAGCTTGGCCGATTTGATCGCGACATACTGGAACAAGCCGGTATCCTTAGCGACCCCAACAATAATCATCATTCCAACCAAAAGGCCGATAGTATTAAAATCAATCACACTAATCGCTGCATCCTGAGAGTAAAAACCCATAAATATACCGACCACGATCATTAAAGCCGCGCCAAAAATAGCGATCACGGTACGATGAACTTTTTCCAAAATAATTAAAGCGTATGAACCTAGAAAAATAAGCAGCGCGACCGCGCCAGACGCGCTAAATAAGCCCGTGTTCATAACATGAATAGCTTCTTGCATAATTATAACCAGGAAACATAAAGAATATCTCCTCTTAGTTTTGTTATAATTAACTTAGATAAGCACGATTCCAACAAATTCCACCGAAAGTAACATTTAGATTTGAGAAACAGTAAATCGTTACTTTCGAATGAATTCGTTGATTGTAACGCACAAATACCCTAGTTAATTTTATGTTATTTTGCCTAGCGGCAAAAGCCGCGCTACAAATGCGGCACATGCGAATTTATATTTTAACACCTTGTGCTCTCTGGCACAGGTTATCTTTATCAGTTTCTTTAATTGCCGTTGCCGCCGTTCTTGGTTGTTATCTGACTATCTTTGTAAATTGCGTTATATAAAGCATTCTTAATGCAGGTCCGGGTGATCGCGCCAACTATTTTACCGGCCTTATCCACTACCGGAAGAATCCGCCTGGACGCTTTGATCGAGTACGAAGCGGCTTCGATCATGGCATCATCTTCTTTGAGTATATGAAAATCCGGGTGCATCAGGTCTTTAACATGTTTATCTTTCATCCGCCCGGCGTATTTGTCAAAAGTGCCTTCTTTACCAAACTGCGAAAACAATGGATCTCCCTTTAGATAAGCCGGCACAACTTCCCTGACCAAAGTATAGGACGACAGTGTCCCAATCGGCTTATTTTTCTCATCTATCACAATAAGGCTATTGGTCTTTTTCTTTACCATTAATTTAACAGCGTCAGCAATTGTTGCCTCTTTATCAATGGTTGTAACATCAGAGAACATATAATCTTTCACCCACATACTTAAATGGCGAATTTCGAATTATTAATTTCGAATTTCGAATTATTAATTATATCTATATTGTAATGTTGTATTAAAATTTGTCAACTTAAAAAAATAATCAGCCGGCTTGTGTTGCACGCCGGCTGTGTCTATTTTTAATAGCTCTCCTTGGATGAAGTTTTTTTAAGGTCCTTATTCTGGCTTTAGCGATGAATGATGATGGATAATTTCCCATTTGTTATCCTCGTTTCTTTTCCAGACATAAGTAAATCTAGCCTCAACTGTTGACCTTTCTTCACTTGGCCCAACTTCAAAATTATACATGCCGGAATGAAGATATGTATCTTCGCCTAGTGGTTGAACAGCCTCATCAATAATTTCTCCGGTTGGATCTTTTTTAAGAAAATGCTCAAAATACTCCTCAGCTCCCTCCTGCCCTTTTTTAAATTCACTGGAAAGTGTAGGCAAAAAAGTAGTATCTCCTGAATAAAGTTCAGCGACCTGTTTAGGGTCTTTTGTGTCCAGTAATTTTACCCAATTTAAAAAATTTTGTTCCGCAATTTTCTCAATTTGTTCTTGTGAATTTGTCATCTTTTCCTCCATAATGTTTTGATTGATTATTTATTTTATTTTCTTATTTTTCCTATTATTTGCATGTCCCGCATTCGTAGTTGCGGGTCCCGCGCTAGCGGGATAACGTTACTTATCAAGACTCTTGATTTTTTTCCAACGCTTGGCCGCTCTGTCGCGAGCTAATTCCTTAGCTATTTTCGCGCTAATTCCGGCAAAACGCTCCTGGTCAAAATGACGCATATCTTTAACTGACTTCTCGGCCAGCGCGCGTGCTTCCTCAGACTTGTCAATATCAATCTCTTCCGCCCGCTCAGCCGTATCAGCCAATATCACTACCTTGTTTTTAAAAACCTCAATAAACCCGCCGGAAAGGGACATTACTTCCCGGCTGTTATCCGGTTTAAGTATCTCAATAACACCGGGCTGCAAGCCGGCTACCAAAGGAATATGGTCCGGAAGAACCGTGATCTCGCCTTGTTTGGTAGGCACAGTCACCTGCCTTACATCTTCTTTCAAAACAATCCGCTCCGGCGTTACGATCTCAAATTTTATTTTATTC
>JAUVLY010000110.1 GCA_030600505.1 Candidatus Falkowiibacteriota bacterium | reverse complement strand
AGATAATTCATGGCCCGCTCAAAGGTTATTACTAGTTGGGATGGGGGGTGAATATTTGTTTGAGCCGGGCGTCCCGCCCGCGAGATTTTATCGCTTTTAACGTCGCAGGCCAGGAGGCCTTGCTCCAACATGTCTTTGTTTAAATCCCTCCAATAACTGGCAAAGGCGGGATACAGTGAGGCGATAAAAGCCAGGGGCAGGAATTGCAGAGCAAACACGATCTTAAAAGCGATTTGGTAAAGGCCGACATCATAATCCCCGGCTAGCTGTGAAAGCAAGACTGTGTCCAGATACATATAAGCGCGCTGAAATATACCATAAAGCCCAAAGGGAATACTAAGACCGATTATAAATTTAATTAAAGGCCTATTTAATCTGGGCCAAATCTTAACTCTGTATTTAATTGTTAACACAGCAAGGGAATAAATAAAATAGATAGTGCTGGCAGTGACCATAGAGCCCATTACCCAGCGCAGAGAATAGCCGAGCTTAAGGGCGGTGATACCAACGCTCATCGCGATTACTTGAAACATAATTGCACCAATGCTTTCCCACTTTAGATTATGAAAGCCGCGCATTATCGCAAAAAAGGTTCCGGTAAATGAGTCCAAAACCATGGGAATACAAGAGAGATAGACCAAATGCCTGATAATATCGGGGTAATCAAGGATGTTCACGGTTAATATCGCGGCACTTACAGAGAGTAAAGCTAAGGGTAGTTTGATTGCCATGATAGCGCCGAGGTAAGCAGTGGCGGAAATGTCGCCGTTCCTGCCTGCTCCCCTCCCTCTCCCCCCAGCCCCCTCTCCCAGACGGGAGAGGGGGAGTTTATTAGAGGGAGCTAGTTTTGCGACTTCACGGGTAAGCACGTTAGCCATTCCCAGATCAATAAAAATTGCAAATATAGTGGTGAAGCTGATGGCCAGATAATATTTACCCAGTTGTTCGGGGATTAAATTTCGCGCGAGAATAGTAAAGTACGTGAAAGACAGTACTTTTTGGAGTACTAAGGCAGCGGTAAAATAGCTAGTATTGCGCGCTATAGACGTGATTTTCATTGACATGAATAAAATTATATATTATAATTAGTATGTTTACAAGTATTTTTGTGGAAAAACATATGGCAACCATAACTAAATGTGATAAATGCAACAAAATAATCCAAGATAAATTTTCTGATGATTCGCTAAACTTTATGTCTCTGGGAATGGGCCACAATATTAGCAAAAAATATAATTTACCCAAAGGCCTAACTCTCTGCCCTGCCTGCTCTATTGTATTAGCCAAATACTTAGCAAGATTTTTAAAGACTAAAAAGACTAAGAAAAAATAAATAATTATATGGCAAAGGAAATAACAAATGAAGATCTGGCTATAATGATCAAAAATGGTTTTGACGGTCAGGATAAAAAATTTAAAGCCCATGATGAAAAATTTAGCGGTGTTGATAAAAGGCTTGATAAAATTGAAGAAACTGAAAAAAAACTGATCCTTGATAATGTTATTGTAAAAGATGACTTAAATATTGTAAAAAATGATGTTAAAGAAATAAAGCAAAATGTAGAAAAAATTTTGAATTCAGTCGACGGTATTGCAAAAAATTATAAAGATGTGAAAGCCGAACAAATCTCTAACCAAGGCGCGCATCAGCGCATCCAACAAGATGTCAATGAAGTGCGAAACCATGTCGGTATGAGTATTAAGAATCCATCGTTGGAACCGGAAGGAGTATAGATAGGTTTATTTAAGGAGCGTGATTCCCCGAGAAATCGGGGTTTTTTGTTATTTGTTATTTTGAATTTATTTGTTATTTGGGATTTGTTATTTAAATTTAATATTTCCTTTTATTCTATACTCCCCTCCCTCCTTAAACCGATACTTCGGTATCAAGCCGGTAAATTCAAACGCGCCAACATCTGTACTCTTGTCGCGCGGGCGGGCGGTGCCAATAATGTCATCATCAACTATAACTATATTTGTGCCAGAATCATATAGCGGTGAGAAATAATCCTTTATGCTGAAATCATAATTAGTATAATCTGTAAATGCTTTAGCCCAATCATCGGCCTCAACTGCACCTGGCGAAATATCTATCCAATGTGGATCATCGCCAGACATATCATCGTCTGAGGCGTTGTAGTCAAGAGTAGTAAATGAGCCGGAAAAATCATCGGTGTTATTAAATACTGCATTATTTTTCGCTGTCATTCTACTAGTACCGCCAGCCGCTATCCCATGATAAGTTCCATAAACTGTATTATTATAAATAAACTCCTGCCAATTATTACTACCACCTATACCAAAACAATCATCTTGTGTGCCAAAATCATAAATTATATTATTGTAAATGTAGGCTGTGCTAGTTGGAGCAACCGTGTCGAGCAAAATTATTCCATAGTTTGAGTTGCCTGAAGGATTATCACCGTCCAGAATATTATGTGATATATATATATTTACAATATTAGAATTACTAACATAAATACCGGTACCATCTGTTCCGCGCATTTGCAAGCCTTCTATTCTTGTATTTTCTTCATATATACGCAACGTATAAGAAGAGCCTGGAATATACCTATATTTTGTATCGTCCCAAATGCCAGAATGTCTCTGCGATTCACCTACTTCTAAAGAATTTACAGGTGTATATATCTTAATATATGTGGCAGTGGCTGTTGTCCAGCCGCTTATAGTTGCCTCAAGATTATCAACACTCGTACTAGCATAACAAGGCACAAACATGGCAGTATTAGAGGCGGTCAGGTCCATTTTTGCGATTAAAACGTCCTGGTCAACTGATTCGTCAATGCCGTCATTTACGTCTGCTATTTCCTGGTCTTCCCAGTCGTCCAGGAATTCATGGGCGCGGAAAATGGAAACGCTGGCGCTGGTGGTGGCCATTGGGATAGTGCCGGTGGCAGACTGGAGTTCATAGGTGGTT
>JAUVLY010000004.1 GCA_030600505.1 Candidatus Falkowiibacteriota bacterium | reverse complement strand
ATAGCGCTTTTGGCAATGTAGTACTTATCTTTGTTTACTAGAAGAGGAAAAATTTTATCATTTAAAATAGACACGTAAAAATTCTTGTCAACATATTTTATAATATTTTTTCTTACAATCGCGCTGGATAAAAACAAATACAAAGGCTTTCCGGCGCTTTTTCTTAAAATACCGGCCATTATATCTTCTATATAATTTTTTGAGAATCGAGCTTTTTTAAGTTTAGGCATAATTTTGTATTATTATCTTATTTTTTAATAAAATCTTTTATTTGAGAAAGGGCTTGGGCAGCTGCCTTTTATCCCGCGTTTATTAGCCCCTGAGTCTCTTAATCATTAAAAAAAATATTCTAACCAACTAAAGCACCAATGCTGGAACCGGCGATAAAATCAATTGGGATATTATTTTTTTCCAAAATTTTAATAACGCCAATATGCGCTAAGCCCTTAGCGCCGCCGCTATTTAAGGTTAAACCGATTTTAAGTTTCTTTTTATGCTGCGTATTGTTAATAATTAAATTTTTCTTTCAAGCCTTCTCCATCGCCATAATCCGCGAACTCTTGATGATGCTTTGGCTCAATAAAATTATCATCTTTCTTATGTTTGATTCCGCACCAATATTCTTCTGTCTTGGCGCCTATCGCTTGCGCGTAATTTACCAGCCCATTTCCATAGCCACAATAGGCGCAGTTTATTTTATCATCCCAGCTAAGATACTTTAATTTATAGCGATCAATTTTTATATATCTTGATCTTTTTACCAAAGGAATCCCATATAATCTAAAGCAAATATTATGATAAATTTCTATGGCAATATCAAAAAAAACCAAAGGGATGATCATGCTATAGACAAAAGGAGCGGAAATTAAATGCAGCCACTTTCTATCTTGATATTTTGTATATTCCATATGTTAAAATAATACTGTAATAATTTGATTTGAAACTTTTCTTGAATTAATTTTTTTATTCAATAATGAATATTCCAAAAGCAAGCCATCCATCATTCCCATTAATAAAGAAGAAAGCATACGGCTATCTGCCTTTTTTATTGCTTTTTTATTTACAAATGCTTCTTTAATTATCGGCTGGATTAAATTAATTGTTTGCTCTCTTGATCTGATAATATATTCGCTTATTTGGCGATTAGCCGGTGATAACTTTAAAGTTAAGGCTTTAATAAGATTTTTTTCTTTAAAGCCAAAATCCAAATAATTTTTTACTAAGGCAAATATTTTCCCTTTAGCGTCTTTCTCGTTGGCTGCCCTGACAATCGCCGAGCTTAAGCCGACAAAGACTTCATCAAGCACCTCTTGATAAATTTCCACCTTACCGGTGAAGTGATAATATAGAGCGCCTTTTGTAATATTAACTTTTTTGGCAATATCACTCATAGAAACACCTAAATAACTATAGTCGGAAAAAAGTTGTCGGGCAATATCAATAATTTGCTTCTTAGTGTCTTGGATAATGTCTTGCTTTTGTATCTTAGTATTTTCCATATTTTTATTATTATGATTTAATTCACCCCGCTACCACAAAGTGGTTTTGCGGGGTTTACTAACCGAGCGGTTAGTAGATATTAATAGCATATAACACAATAGAAAATAAGTCAACAAAAAATAAGTCAACTATTCGTCCAAAATTCAAACCAACAAAAAAAGAGCTGTTTTAGCTCTTTCTTGCTACCCGCAGGCCTGTGGGTCTATTTACACAGTTTTTATTAAGCACAGGATGGGGGCCCGCCTACGCCTTCGGCTTCCCGCTACGCCAAGGCTTCGAGGGACAAGTCGGACGGGTAAAAATCGAACCATGAAAATTAGCACGGGTGTTGTGTGACATTGCAGCGTCAAGTTTACACTTGCTAGTTCATATAGTCTTTCCATGGGTGTTTTTCCGTCCATCCCTAATCCTCGGTGTTTTTTCTGGTAATTGTAGTAATGCATGAATAAAGTTAGCTTGTACTGCATTTGGTCAATTGTCTGATTTGGTGGAAACCCATATCTAAATGCCTTCTGATTCAGGGTGCCATGAAATCTTTCGATCTTACCGTTTTCTTCTGGGCAATATGGAGTATTTTTCCGGTGAATGATATTGTATTTTTTTAATAATTTCCTTAGTCTGAGATTTGTAAATTCCGTTCCTTGGTCAGTTCGTATCTTCTGAATCGTAAAGGGCGCTCTTTTGATAACTCGCTTAACAAAATCTTCGGTGTTAATTGCATTGGCTTTGGTATAGCTCCAGACAAATGCCCACCTGCTAGCGTCGTCAATAATGGTATAGATTACCTTGCCCTGCTTGTAGCCGTGCGGATACTTAGTATCCATCTGTAATTCTTTTCCTGCTATTTTATGGGCAAATAACTGTTTCTTCCATCGTTTCTTAGTGGCTTCGTAATACTTGGTGTAACGAATATTATTTCTCTTCAAAATACGATAGATAGTCGCGGGGTGAAGAGTGGTATTATATTCGTATTGCAATCTGTCAGCCAGGGTTTCCACGCCGTCAGCTCCGTACCGTCCAGCTAATTCGATCACACATCGCTCTAGGGCTTCCGGAGTTTTGTTATGAGCCGGCTTGTATCTTCTATTAGTCTGAGCTCGTTTAATACCATCTTCGCCAAATCGTCTGTAGCGAACTAAATGCTTATGTACTGTCTGCCGTAAAACATTTAATTCACGGGCTACTGACACTACGGTTTGCTGCTTTTTAATGACATTTTCCAATTTAGAAACTAATAATTGCATATATCTGGGGTCAAATTGATTCATATTGGCTAAAGTTATAATAAATAGTAATAATTTATTATAAAATAACCATTAAAAGTGTAAACCCCTTTGCTGCAATGTTAACAATATTTTATTAAAAAACAAACTAGTCCCAATAGATACATCTTTAATTTACCACTTTTTACCCCTTAAAGTCAAGGTCTAAATCGCTAAAGCTCGCTTAAAAATAGTAATATTTCTATACTTACTTCACGAAAACTCTACTTCTTCCAATCACTAACCAAAATCCCCTTTCCCCGCTTCTTCACTACCAGCTTTTGCCCTTTTCTCCATTTTAGAACGTCAAGAATTTCACGCGGCAAAGTTACGCCCAAGCTATTGCCATGAGCATAAATTTTTCTAATGTTGTTATTTCTAAGTTTTCTGCGCATAATTTACAATTTAATATTAAAATTTACGTATACATTATAATGTATATTTTAATGTATACATAAATATTATAACATAAAAGCAGGTTCTTAATAGCCTGCTTTTATTTAAAACTATTCAATTTACAAATCTAGCTTAACTTTGCCAGCAATTTATCTGTATATTCAGGTAAACTTTTCGCCTCCTTGAAAACTGTTTTTGCCATAGAGGCATCATAAATATGAGCAGTGCTATTTCTAGCTTCTAGAAAAACCAGCCATTTCTCAACGTCGTCCACAAGCTCAAGTACGCCGGCCTCCCTAATGCAATTTTTGGGGCTATTGCATACCACTCCCTGATCCTTGGCATATTCCTTCATTAATTTCCAGGCTAGTTCAAAACAAAATTCAAATCGCTGGATAGTAGCATCCTGGTTAACTTGAGTCTCTTCCATAGCCAAAACTTCTTTTAATCTTTTGTTAGCCTTACTTAAATTTTCTTTTAAGCTGTGCAATTTGTTATTCATAATTTTTTAATATTTATTAAAGCTTGATCGCGAAATTTTTTACTAACAGCAGAAAAATCAACCACATCAATCTTGTAAGGCAAATCAGAATCATTAAGAGCAATTTTAATTTTAGCAAGCATTGCAAAAGGAATTACTTCCTTGCCTTCAATACCAACATCGTAATCACTGTATTTCCTTGGTTGGCCGCTTGCCCGGGAACCAAAAATAAACAATCTGTACTTTTTGCCGTCATCAATATTTTCTAAAATAATTTTTTTTATTTTTTTCTCAGTTTTGTCCATGCACGGGATGAGGGAATCGAACCCCCGCTATAGGTTTTGGAGACCCATGTACTACCACTATACGAATCCCGCTAAATAACAATTAACATTTAACTATTAACTATTAATTTAAAAAATTCTTCTTACTTTCTGACTCTACAGCCCTATAATTTTCCAACTACCTGATCTTCTCTAAGATACCCGGTATTCTGATTAGAATATATTCATAGCGCTCTATTGCTATTCCGCTTGATTCGTCAAAAAGCGGCGTGCCGCCGGTGTAATAAGTGCCGTCCGGATCGCCGTAACGGTTAAGGCCCTCGCTTTCCAACCACTCGTCAATCACTTCCTTTTGCTCTTTACTTAAATCACCAGAATCAGTTTCCCCTGTCTCTACCTGGTCTTTCTTTTCTTCAACGTTCAAAAAACTTGAGGAAGAAGTACTATAAAACAATTTCCCGGCCTGCTCATCCAGCCAATCTAACCGAGCACAGCCACTAAAAAAAATTATTAGTAACAATGATAATGTAAATAGTTTAGCCATTTAGTTTACAATATAATTCCTAAAAGCTAATACCTAAAAGCTATTTTGTTTCTTTGTGCAAAGTGTGCTTCTTGCAAAATTTGCAATACTTTTTAAGCTGTAATCTTTCCTTTAAAATCTTTTTGTTTTTCCTGGAAAAATAATTCACCCGCTTGCACTCGGAGCATTCCATCTTGATCAAATTATCCTGACTCATAATATTCATGTACATTTTCTTTTGCGGTCTTTCAGTGTAAATAAACGTATAAACGCGTTTTTCACATCTTTAACGCTGATTTAACGCGGATGGCTACGCTGATTTAACGCGGAAAAAGAAAATATTTTATTATTATTTAATTAAAGTACTAAAAACAGACGTTTTTAAATAAGTCTGTTTTAAACAAATATTTAGTAGATAAATACGTTGTTATAATAATATAATTAGCCAAAAAAGTCAACCAGTTAGCTTAAACCGACCACAGGCCGTGCAAATTACAATAGGCCCGGGCTGATCTAACTTCTCCACAAGCACACTTATCTTCCGAGCAATCACATAATTTAACCTCTGGTTTGTCACCTGGCTTTAAGAATGTTTTTACAGTTTTTCCATCACTCATAGTAAATTCAATCCATTCAATATAATGTTCTTCTTCCGTAGGATGTGGAACAGAACCCACCTTAACGACTATACTATCGTCTTCTTTTTCTATAACCGGTATATGCTTTTCCTTCGCCGCATCCACTGTGTTTTCTTTTTGCATTTTCATTGGCTCATTACAACAGACCAATTCCCCGACCCCAGTATGCAAAACTTCTACAATATTACCGCAGACTTCGCACCTATAAACTTGTTTTAAATCTGTCATATTTTGATGGGTAGTTAGTAATAAATAACAAGGTAGCCAAGCCACCAACTACATACTACATTACTACTTACTAATAAGTCTCAACAAAAATCTCAAAATGCGCTTGTGGATGCTGGCAGGTTGGGCAGATTTCCGGTGCTTCTTCACCTTCGTGGATATAGCCACAGTTATTACATTTCCAGCGCTTCTTTTCCTCCCGCTTGAACACTTGTTTCTTGGCAATATTGTTGAGGAGTTTATTATACCTGGTCTCATGAGCCTTTTCCGCTTCTGCCACCATTAAGAAAGACGCGGCAATATCATCGTGCCCTTCTTCCTTGGCCTCTTTGGCCATGCGCACGTACATATCGCTGTATTCAAATTTTTCCCCTTCAGCTGCCGCCTTCAAATTATCAGCAGTTTTTCCAATCAAACCAAGTGCTTTTGCCCAGAGCTTGGCATGCTCTTTTTCGTTTAAAGCTGTTTCTATGAACAAATTTTTAATCTGCACATAACCTTCTTTTTTTGCCTCGCTGGCATACCAGTCATATTTATTCCTGGCCATTGATTCTCCGGCCAGTGCGTCTTCTAGATTTTTTTTGGTCTTAGGACCTAATTCTTTTCCCATATGTTTTATTAATTATTAGTTTATTATTATCGGAGACTATATTTTACCAAAATAACTACAAATTGTAAATTTAATTATTCCCTACCGCCCTACACCCCTAATACCCCTTTGCCTTTAAAAGCACTAATAATGCTCCAAATATCAATTTAATATCGTTTAGTATTATTTGTGAGGCTCCGTGGTTTTTGACAAAATCAATATATTCTTCTTCTTTTTGCCGCTGCTGTACCCCAGCCTCGCCCTTGTGTGACTGGTAAGGGCCGGCTAAACCGGTTTTTATAATTGCTTTTGTATAATCATTATTTTCCAAATTTCGCTTATATATTGCCAAATTTACCGGCCTAGGGCCGACCGCGCTCATATTCCCGAGTAGAATATTAAACAGCTGCGGCAGCTCATCCAGATAAGACTTTTGAATTGCGTATCCAATAAAAGTAAAATTACCGCCTTGCCATTCCAGCTTCTTGGTATCTATAAACTTATTTTCCTTTCTTAACCGCTTAATAATACGCGGCTTAAAAATATTAAACTTTAAAAAATTAAATGGCTGGCCCAGGGATATTCTTTTATCAATATAAACGGGCTTGGGTAAACTGCCTTGAAAAAGATGTTCAACTGATAGTGCTAAAATTAATAATATAAATATTGGAGACGTTATTATAATAAAAATTATTGAAAATAATACATCAAAAACCCGCTTGGCTTTTGGTACTTCAACTATTTGGCAAATATTTATATTTTTTGGCATATTATTTTTTATTCTTAATAACTCACCTTACACACTAAGCATTCTCGCCTTAGAAGAAACTATAATTAATGTTATTTAAACAAAAATACTAAGATAAAACTTGTTCTTATCCTTATTTTTGTTTAAATAACATTAATTATAGTTTCGTTTATGCGGATAAACGCGTAATATAAGTTAATAATTAAATCCTATTTCTGGCAAACCACGCAGAAATGTGTTCCCCTTCCCGCCACTTTAATTTTTTTAATTTTACTCCCGCATTTTTTACATTTCTTTCCCGCCCGGCCATATATTTTGAGTTTAGATACAAAATTTCCGGTTTTACCATTAGCGTCCACAAAATTATTAAAGGTTGTGCCGCGCGCCTTAATCGCTTGCCTTAATATCGGCTTAATTGCCTTGTAAATATTTTCTATTTCTTTTGTCTTTAAACTGTTCGCAATTCTCGTGGGCCTAACTTTGGCTCTAAACAATATCTCATCAACATAAATATTGCCTAAGCCAGCGATTACTTGCTGGTTCAAAAGCAAGGCCTTGATCGATGTTTTCCTGGGTTTTATTTTTTCTTTTAGTAGGTTTAGAGTTAGCTCTATACCTAAGGGCTCAATGCCAAATTTACCTTTAACTATCTCTAATTCTTTACTATTAACGATGCGCAGATAGCCAAAAGTACGCAGATCATTAAAATATAATTTTGATTTATCACTAAACGTAAAAATTACCCGAGTCCATCTGTTAGGTAACGTTACCCTAACGTTACCCTCGCTATGACCACCGGCAATAATTTTATTACCCTTTTGATAAACCAACTGCCCAGTCATTTTGAGATGAATCAATAAATAATCATTATTCTCATTCGCATGGGCGCCATTCGTAGCGGCGCGTTTAATCCCTACAACTATCAACTTCCCTATCCGTTCAATATCTATAAACTTATTTCCCAGAATTAACTTTTTAAAACTCTTTGATTTTACAATCCTCGGCAGCAGAATATCAAGCTTAATTATTGTTTTATTTAAAATCCTCGTACGCAAATCACGTACGACGGTTTCAACTTCTGGTAATTCTGGCATACATTTGTTATATGTTACGTGCTGTGTGTTATGTGCTATGTGCTACGATTTACGCTTCTTAAACATAATAACATAATAACGCCAATGCCAGGCAATATGGAAAATGGAAATAATCGCCATCGCTGTACCAAGCTCCACGTGCCAATAGAGCATATTAAACGGCAAATCTAGAGCCCAGCCTCGATTAATCTGGATGATCAAAAGCAGTCCCAAAATTAACGTGGGCAAAAATGCCAGTAGCAGCAAAACATTCCATATCCGATGATGCATTAAGAGCGTGATCTTTTTCTTTAAAACCAAAATGTAGGTAAATAAATATAATATGACCAAGGTAACCGTAATCGGAAGAAGTTTGTAGCGCATAACAGTTGTTTCTTGAGTCGCTGGCATAGGTGTGCTGAGCGCAATACCCGGGTTAGCGTCCGTGGCCCTGCCTAAAGCCACCTTCGTTAATGATGGCTCGGATAAATCACAAATATTATTGTTATTTAAGTCCACATACCGGCTGCATCTACCCGGCGCCGGATCATTTACCAGGCCATAGGGGCAATCCACTTCCTGGGCAAAGGCTAAATAAGGGATAAGTAAAACAAAAACTAATAAGGCTAAAATAATAATGTTCCGCATAGGAATATTAATCTTATTTATTAACTTATCTAATTATACAACTCTGTTAATTACTACGCAAATATTAAAAGAATTCTTGCAAAAAATAAATAATTACAGAGTTAACTCTGCAATTATTATTACCTTAAATATATCTAATTCATTCACTAAACCGAACCAACTATTTGAAATTTAATCGGCTTCTTCAGTTTCACTGACAACACATCAGCCATCCTCATTAAAACATCAAGGGTTAAATTCTGATTGCCATTTTCCGCCCTGGCCACAAAACTCTGGCTGGTTTTTAGCTCTTTAGCAAATTCTGCTTGTGTCATTTTCGCCTTTTCCCTGGCTGACATAATCTCATGCGCTAATTCCAGGCGCCTTAAAGCTAAATTAAAACCTTTCTTATATTCCGAATCCTTTAATTTCTCATTTAAAACATCATCAAATTTAGTTAGTTTCTTTATTTTTGCTAAATTGTACTTTTTTTCATTACTCATATAATTTTAATCTATTAACAGCTAACTTTAAATCTTTTTTTGGTATTTTATTAGTTTTCTTTTTAAAAATATGAAGCAACACAACCGTGTCTTTATATAAAAATGCGTATAATATTCTGTAACAATCCTTAGCTTTAATTCTAATTTCAAAAATGTTTTTAGTAATTTTTTTACAATATGGCTCTTGTCTATATCTATGATCATCTCTAAACTTCCTTAAAGAAGCATTAATTGTTTTTTCTGTATCTTTATCTAAAAATTCAATATAATTATAAATAATTTCCCTACCAGAACTTGATTTATGATAATAAATATTAAGACCCATGTTTTGTATATTATAAATATACCTTATCAGGTATATTTTGTCAACACTTAATAATTTTTCTATTATTCACTTAAACTGCTAAAGTCTGTATTAGAAATCCCTAACCCCAGGTTCCTCATTACCGCGAAAGCGTCGGCGGGTCGGCCCAGGAAATAGCGCTTGCCGTCTACTGGGTTGACGTACCAGGCTTCGCCGTTCTGCTCTACTTGCAAAAATATTTTTCCCAATTGTAAATTTGTAAACCACTTACTAAGGCCGAGGTTAACGTTTGGAAGAAGCGGGTTAAAACCGCCTTCAATCTCCGATTTGTCATCATGGCCGTCATTATCAGTATCAAATAGTTCCGGATCAGTGCCAAACGCGTCTTCCAATAAATCGAAAAGTCCATCGCCGTCCGTGTCCGGGCCGGTTACTGAGCCAAAACCAAGGGGAATCTTCATTAAATTCTCGGTTGTAATGCCCACGCCCTGCTCGCGCATAACCGCGAAAGCATCTCCCGGGCGGCCCAGAAAATAAATAGTTTCATTGTTTGGGTGGATGTAATAAGCCTCACCGTTTTGCTCAACCGTAAGCATAATTCTGCCTTGCAAGTTCTGATACATTTTCTTATTTTTAACCGTGAGCCTGACTCTTTCCTGGCTTAAACTAATATCAATCAATGCGTTTGTTGGCTGTTGCACCGGCGTGACTACGGCATTGCTGTAAAAACGATCAGTCATTTCTGACAAGCCTTCCAAATTATTCCCCCGATTAACAACACTCAAACTCTTATTCGCCACATTAGCGCTCAAACTGGTAAATGAACCGCCGGAATAATTAATTACTAAGGGCACTACGCCGCTCGTATCTTGGCCAAAAGTATTTTTAGCTGACACTATCGCCCTGTCCTGATTTAAGGTGATCAAGCCATAGCCGGAACCCTCAGCCACAATGCCGTGCGACCAGTTCCCGCAATCGCTTTCCCGCTCCGGATTATGCAAGCGGCAGGCCACTTCCGCGCCGCCCAGATTAAGATCCGGTACGCTCATTTCCGGGTACCCCGAATATGTTCCGTCATCAATCGCCCCGCCGGTATGAAGATCAGCGGAGACAAATATCACTCCACTAATTCCCCGTGATTTTAAATAAGCCATTAATTCCAAACGCTCAGCCCGAAAATCCCACCAGGCATCGTCTTTTTCCGTACTAGGATTCCAGGTTACCGGAGTTACTATTATCTTCCACTTGGCATTTGAATACCAAAGCGCGTCCTTAAGCCACTCTTTTTGCCCGGTGGGAAGCCCACCCGGACATAAATCACCGTCCAGCATAGAACGACAAGTATTATAACGCAAGGTGTTGCGGTTGGATCTGGCCTCAGTATCCGGAATAAAAGCCGGGTCTTTATATGTATCCGGGTCCCGCTGGCTGCGTACATCAAGTACAAACACCTCGGCTAAATTACCATATTTAAAATTCTGCCAAATTCCTTCTTCTTCCCTAACCAGATCATAACTTGGCCAATACTCTTTGTACGCCCTTAAAGCATCTTTTTTGCTCTTAGTATTCTTGTCTCCCTGGTTCTCACCATAATCATGGTCATCCCAGACGTACGCGACCGGTGTATTATACAAAAGATAATCTTTAAGCGCCGCGCCGACTTGTTTTTCATTGCCTCGGTTCGCTTTATGCATCGCCCGATACTCTGAAAGACTGGCCGGGTTGCCATGGTCCATGTCCCCGATCATAAGAAGAATGTCCGGATTTTCACGAGCCAGGGAAATAACTGCCGGGGCCGACACATTAGGGTCAGCCGCCGCGTCCGCGATTATCCCCAAGGTTAATTCCGTAGCGTAACGGGGAAAAGTTTTAAGCTCAAGTTCTTTATCCGTCTTATATTCTTCGCCATTTATATAAATCCGATAATAATAAACCGTATCCGGCTCTAAACCACTAAGTGAAATAATGCCGGTGTAATCTTTTTCCGCACTAGTCGTGATTGCGCCGGACCATTGCCAGCCGCTATCCAGCTCAGGGTCAGCTGTATATTTGATCTGCGCGCTGGCCCCCGGCTCTATGCGCAGCCAAATGCTGGCGCTACTTTCGGTAACCGCGCCTATCATTGGCCCATGGGTCAAGCTGGAACCAACACTATCCCCGCTGGCCAAAATATATTCGCGAATATAGGTTTGCGGCCAAGCGCTATGAGCGGCTATTTTGGCGCTCCCGGCTTTAATAGAAATATTTTGCCTTAAATCGCTTGTCACTTGGCCCGAAATAACACCGTTGTCAGCGTCTAGATCAAAACCCGCAGGAATAGACCCTTCATAAAGGGAATAAGTAAATGGCGGCGTGCCCCAGGTAGAAAAATTTGCTTCATATACAGTTCCCGGTGCCGCCAGAGGGATACTTGAATTAGTAATAAAGGTCCCTTTCTCCGGCTCCAAAGACACCTGAAGCAAACTAATGATCTCGTCATATTCAGCGCTTCCGGCAATATTGGATTTAGCTAAAGGGTCAACGCTGTAATCGTAATATTCATTTTCGCCGTTGATATATTCAATGTAGGAATAATTTTTTGATTTAAAGCCAATAAAACCGTGTTCTCCGTGATATGACTCGATAAATATTCGCTCGCGCCAATCATCTCTTTGGCCATTTAAATAAGCAAATAAATTCCGGCCATCAGTTTCCTTAGCAATCCCGGCTGCCCCCAGGATAGTCGCGCCTACGTCCAGATTGGCTGCAACCAGCTCGTCCACTTGCCTGGCACTACTTCCCGGGTGAACCAGAACCAAAGGCACATGCAAAGCTTCGTCATAAGGCGCGTTCTTGCCCCAGAGTTTATGCTCGCCCCAAAGATAGCCGTTGGTTGAGGTAAATATAAATACGGTATTATTAAGCTGCCCAAGATCGGCAATTCTATCTACTATATCCCCGATTGCCTGGTCCACGCTGTTTAAAGAGCGAAGTTGGTTCAAATGAAAATCATCACGCGAATCTTTAAGGGTGGAAAAACGCTTGTTGGCCTGTTCCTCAGCCCAAGCCGGCTTATCAGCCACGTTATTTTCAGCGTAACTTCGCGCACGGTATTTATAACCCTCGTAAAGGCTTTCATCACCCAGGGCCGGGGTGGCCGGATAACGCGGAGTATCCGTACTAAACAACAGTAAATATGGTTCACCATTGGTCTTATCAATAAAATCAAGTGCCAATTCGGCTTTTCTATTAATAATATAATCACTCTCTTGAGTGGCTTGGCCCTTTGCAGCTTCGCTCCCGCTAGAGCCGTACACCAGTGAATAATTATTCCAATTACTTACTTCTTTAACGGCGTAAAAGCTGGACCAACCCGGTGGGATATAATTATCCTTGTCCGCGTATTCACTTAAATACGCCCCAACAAAACCAGTCTTATAACCTACGTTTTGCAAACTGGTCGAGATAGTATCTTTATCACGAAAGCGATTTACGCCTCCGTTAGGATATTCATTGGTCAGCACCCCGGTATTTTGTGCCAGATAACCGCCAGAAAGAATGCCGGCCCGCGCCGGACTGGCCAACGGTGTAGTAACATAGGCCTCGCTAAATATTACTCCTTGGTCGATCAATTTACTCTCTACATTAGGCATTACACTGCGGCCAAACTGAGAATTAATATCAACATTAACCTGATTATTTCCAATACTGTCCCAGCGCTGGTCGGTAGTCATAAAAACAACAATATTCATTGCCTGCGGCTCATCAACTGTTTCTTCAATAACATCTTCTTCTCCGGCTAACAGATCTATTGGCAATAACACTAAAAAAAGCACTGGCACTAAAACCAATACTAAAGTTAAAATTAAAATAAAAAAAATCCTCTTTCCCATTTTAATATTTGCTTAATCGCTTATTTACCTTACGCACCAAATATTTTCAACTTAGAAGAAACTATAATTAATGCAATTTAAATAAAAACACTAAGATAAAACTTGTTCTTATCCTTGTTTTTGTTTAAATTGCATTAATTATAGTTTCGTTTACACGATAAGTACGTAACATGAGTTACTTATTAACACTTAGATTTTACCATATTTAACTGCTTAAAAGCAAAAAAATAGTCTCGAGAATAAACTCAAGACTATTTTTGATTTTTAGGCTTACTTTCCACCGCCGCCTCCGCTGCCGCTTCCTGCGCCGCCGCCACTGGCAGGGCCGGTTCCATCTCCTCCTGGCATATATTTATTCCTTTCCTAAGATAAAATAGCAACGCTAGATTATCCCTATTTAATAATTAATTATTTTAACACTTGGACATAATATCCAAAATTTATTTCATTAATTAAATAAAAATACCGTTTAAACATTTTCAATTAAACGCTTGGCGATATTGTCAAATATTTTTGCCAATTTTTTATTTTCCAGAACTACTGGATTCATACGCACCAAAGCATCCACAAAACATTTATCATAGGGCAATTCGCCGATTATTTTTATTTTATTTTTCTTAGCAAAGCCCTTAATTTTTTCACAGCCTTCCCGGTTAATATCAAATTTATTAATTATGATCCCGCTATTAATATTAAAATGCTTAATAACATTATAAGCTCTTTTCATGTCGAACAGCCCGGCTGGAGTCGGTTCAGCCACTAAAATACAATAATCACTGCCAGTAACCGAGGCACTAACCGGGCAGCCAATACCGGCGGCTGAATCAATTAATATTATCTCCTCGTCCTTGACGATTTCCTTGGCTTTTTCTTTTACCGCCGCCACCACCTTGCCCGAACCGGACTCGCCCATCTTCAGTTGAGCGGATACGAGTTTTATGCCATATTTCGTTTCGGCGTAGCCAATTTTCGCATTAACAACATCAAGCATTTTAATTGCTTTCGTCGGACAAACCAACTCGCAAACACCACAGCCTTCACAGCTAAATTCTTTTAACCGCGGCTTATTATCAATCCAGTCAATAGCGTTAAAATAACATTCTTTGTAACATTTTTTACAACTATTACACAAATTATAATCAAACTCAGCCTTCTCGGCCGCGTTTAGGCTAGCCCATTCTTTAAAATCACTTTCCTTAACACCAAAAACCAAAGCTAAATTAGCCGCGTCAACATCGCAATCAGCGCATATTATTTTTTTCTTCCTGGCTATCACAAGTGCCAAAGATGCGGTAATACTACTCTTGCCGGTACCGCCCTTGCCACTCAAAATGGTAATGATCTTCATAAATTAAATTTTTTCTATTATCTTATCAATAATCTCATTTTCAATCGGCTCTCCTTTAGCACATTTCAAAATTATATCTTTTGAATAAGGAATCTTTGCAATTATCTTTGTATCATATTTATGAACTAGTTTTTCAATTAGCTTTTCATCGCCAACGTCTGAACGGTTTAATATAATATTTGCCTTAAGAGATATTTTTTTAAGAAGCCGTAAAATCAACTC